>NZ_CBAYMC010000021.1:0-26829 GCF_964826245.1 Armatimonas sp.
ATCTAAGGAGAATTGGCGATGAGGCAAGATGTTTTTCTAATCGGTGCTGCTCTCTGCGGAATAACCGCACCCGTGCAAGCACAGAGTGAGACCCTGGATTTAGTCACTTTTACGCCTCCCAAGGGGTGGACGCGTGAGGCGCTGAAAAATGTGGTCAGCTTTACCCAGGTTGACAATGCGAAGAAAACCTGGTGCCGAATCACGGTTTATAGCTCCACGGCCAGTAAGGGGAGCCTTGCAGCAGACTTTGAGAGTGAGTGGCAAGAGCTTGTTGCCAAGTCCTACAATCCCAAAGCAAGCCCCGAAAAAGCGGTACCACAGAAGCGCAATGGCTGGGAGCTGCAGACAGGCACGGGGAGCTTTCCCTATTCCGGGGAGGAGGCAAGCGTACAGCTGGTTACTGCCAGCGCGGGGGGGCGGTGCGTCAGTGTTCTCGCTCTCAGCAATAGCACCAGCTACCTCCCTACCATCCGGGCATTTCTTGCGGCTCTGATACTGCGCAAACCCGAGCGGACACCACCCACGGGGGAGGCCAAGCCACCGGCTGTCGATGCGAAATCTCCTAGCCTACCCGTGGGCAAGTTCACGTTTGATACCATCAACTTCGATGATGGCTGGACGGCGCGGCAGCACCCCGACTACGTTCAAGCCACCAAAGGCGGCGCGGATATCTTCCTGCACTATGCCATCCCCCTCTCCGATACTGTGCGTAATCTAGGGGATGAAGGGATGCGGGAGCACTTCTGGAACCTGCTGGTCGGTCCACGCTATTCCAATCTAACAGTGACAAACCGCCAGGAGATTGACACTTTTGACTTTAACCGCGTGAAGTACATGGAGGGAGAGGGAGTGGATAAGGCGACGGGAAAGAAAGCTCATATCGGCTTTCGCCTTTTCACCAACAATGGGATTGTCACCTGCACCGAAGCGCGAGCCGTCACCAAGCAAGCCTACAATGCCCTCTTTCCGAATGCAGCGGCTCTAGAGCCGCTCTCTCGCTACAACAAGTTCGCCGTGGGCAAGCCCGATCTCATCGGAAACTGGAGCTCGTCGGGGGCATCGTATGCGCAGTACTACAACGCCTACACAGGGGCTTATGCAGGCATGGCGACGGTGAGTAGCAGCTACAAACTCCAGTTCACGGCAGCAGGAACCTTCCAGAGTGATTTCCAGGGTGCTAGTGGCTTTGTCGGAAACCTCAAGTTCGCTATAGACAAAAAGAAGGGCAGCTTCACCACCAGCAACTGGGAGCTATCCACTGTCGATCAAGACAAGAAAAAGTCCGACTATAATATCTGGTTCGAGGCGATCCGTGGGGGGCGCGTCTTACATCTCCAGGATAAAAAATATAGCGGCAGTCACGATGCCCTTGTGAAGGTGAAGTAAGCGCACCTGGAAACCTCTCTCGCGAGGGTGGCTGGTGGGCATCAGTCCGGATGGCAAGCACATCGCCACCGGAAGACACCGTGCGATTACCACCAACCTTATCTCCATCATGGGAGGCTTTTGGCGATGAAAGCGTAGAAAATCTCAGAGTGCTTTCTCAGCAGTGCTCTGATAATTGGGTAGAATGCCATCTAAGGAGAATTGATGATGAGGCAAGATGTTTTTCTAGTTGCTGCTGCTCTCTGTGGAACAGTCGCACCGGCGAAAGCACAGAGTGAGACCCTGGATTTAGTCACTTTTACGCCTCCCAAGGGGTGGACGCGTGAGGCGCTGAAAAATGTGGTTGCCTTTACCCAGATGGACAATGCGAAGAAGACCTGGTGTAAGATTATGCTCCTCCGGTCCACGACGAGCAAGGGAAGTATCGCCGCAGATTTTGAGAGTGAGTGGCAAGAGCTCGCTGTCAAGACCTATAAAGCCAAAATGAGCCCCGAAAAAACGGCACTTCAAAAACGCGACGACTGGGAGGTGCAGACAGGCAAGGGAACCTTTCCCTTTTCTGGGGAGGACGCTATGGCACAGCTTTTTACTGCCACTGCTGGGGGACGGTGTGTCAGTGTTCTCGCTCTCAGCAATAGCACCAGCTACCTCCCCACTATCCAGGCATTTCTTGCGGCTCTGACACTGCGCAAACCCGAGCGGACACCACCCACTGGGGAGGCCAAGCCACCGGCTGTCGATGTGAAATCTCCCCGCCCGCCCGTGGGCAAGTTCACGTTTGATACCACCAACTTCGACGATGGCTGGACGGCGCGGCAGTATCCCGACTTTGTGCAGGCCACCAAGGGAGACTCCGATATCTTCCTGCACTACCCCATCCCCCTCACCGATGCGGTGCGCGAGCGTGGCGAGGATGGTATGCGCCAGCACTTCTGGAACCAGCTGGTCGCACCTCGCTACAACAATGCGGTGATCACGAATCTTCCCACCGTGGACACGCTGACTTTCTTCCGTGTGCGATACCTGGAGGGAGAAGGCACCGACAAAGCCACGGGGAAGCGCTTCTCGATCGCGCTGCGGCTCTTCACGGAGAGTGGGATCGTCACCTGTGTGGAGGCGCGCTCCTCCAACAAAGCAAACTATGCTAAGCTCTTCTCCAAGCCGGAGCTTCTGGATAACCTCACCCGCTACAATAAGTTTGCGGTAGGGAAAGCGGATCTGATCGGGGAGTGGAGCCGCTCGGGCGCCTCCTATGCCGATTACTACAATGTCTACACGGGGGGCTATGCGGGCATGGCGACCGTCAGTAGTACCTACAAGCTCCAGTTCACCAGTGCGGGAACCTTCAAGAGTGATTTTCAGGGAGTGAACGGCTTTGTCGGGAACCTCAAGGTGGCTACGGAGAAGAAAAACGGGAGCTTTACCATGAGCAACTGGGAGCTCTCAATGGTGGATCAGGAGAAGAACAAGTCAGATCACCATATCTGGTTTGAGGGGGTTCGGGGAGGCCGCATCCTGCATCTTCAGGATAAAAAATACAGCGGCCTCCACGATGCCCTTGTGAAGGTGAAGTAGGCGCACAGAGGACTTACAGCCATCCCTCCACGATCTCCAAAAATGCCCTGGGGGCTTCATCGTGGGGGAGGCCGCCGACGTTGTTGAGCACCACGAGCTGGGCATCGGGGCGGACGTCGAGAAACGCCTCGGACTGTGCAATCGGGGTCTCGCTGGCGGCGGCACCCCAGAGGAGCTTCGGGGCCTCGGGGAGCGCGGCGAGGGCGGCGGCGATGTTGCAGTTTAAGTAGCCTCCCAGAAAGTACGGGAGCACGCGGTCGCCGCCGGGCTGGTGGGCGGCGTGGTGGAAGTGCGTGACCAGGGCATCGTCGACGGGCTCCGGCGAGGCATAGACCCGCATCTTTAAGTACTGACGCAGACCCATTCGGCTCGTGATGAGGTTGTAGAGGCTCGCACCGAGCACGGGTAAAGAAAGCGCGGTGGCGATAGCCTTCCCCGAGGGCTGGAGCGGCGCACTCAGCGCCTCTAGGCCCGTCGGACAAACTAAGATAAGCTTATCAACCAGCTCCGGTCGGCGCTGCGCCAGTGCGACGGCAAACGCGGCGGAGAGCGACGAGGCGATAATATCGGTCTTCTGCCCAATCGCCTGCTCGATAAAGTCGGCGATAAGGTCGAGGTAGGTCTCGGCGGTGTAGGTGATCTTGGGCTTGTCAGACTTGCCAAAGCCCAGCAGATCGGGGGCGAAAACCTGGCGCGTTTCGGAGAGCGGCCCAAAGACATGCCGCCACTCAAACGCCGAGCAGCCCGCGCCAATCGCATGGAGCAGCAAGAGCGGCTTGCCCTCGCCTGCCACTTCATAGGCGATATCGCCATCAGGAAGCGGGAGCCACTTTGCCTGCCCACCAGTCTGTCGGTACATCAAGGGAGGAGTGCGCTGGAAGATCGCCGCATTGATCATCGCCGCCGCACCCACCGCCACCCCTGCCCACAGGAGCTTCTTGAGCATCCCGTTGTCACTCTTTTGCGTCTCGTCGCTTGCCTCAGCCATAGATTGGTTATACCGCGTCTTCCCCCCTAACCCCCGTCCAACGGGGGGACAATAAGGAAAATTCCTTGTTTTTCCCCCGCTCTGCGGGGGTTAGGGGGTAGCCGAAAACTCCCGCAGACACTCCGCCGCCACCTCGCGCAGACGAAGCGAGCGAGCGTCCTTGCTCAGCCGTCGCAGAACCGGCTGGACATTGCCATCGCGCGCCGAGGTCAGAGCCAGCAAGATCGCAATGGAGAGATCCAGCGGCGTTTCACGTTGCTCGGCAAGCGTCGCCAGCTCCGCCCGTAGCGCAAAGGGAAGCGCAAAGACCTCATCGCCTCCCATTGTGGTGAGAATCCGCGTGAGTGCTGAGTCCACGCTTGGTGATGCATGGCGGGTACGGTTTGCCAACAAGGTAGGAAGGATGTCGCTGGAAGTACAAAGGGGAACAACTTTAGGAAGGAGTGTTCGGAGGCGTTTGTAGCGCCGCCACGGATGCAGGAGCATTTTGGGGGTGTAGCGGCACTGTAAGAAAACCCATGCTGGAAAGAAGATAATCACTAAAGTGAAGAATTTAGCGAGCTGTAGCTCCGAAAACTTGAAAACGTAACCTAACACATAAACGAGGTAGAGAAGCATAAAAAAGCTCAGTGGGCCAAGCACCCACTGCCAGACAAAGTAGAGGTAGTAGCGAGGGCGATCTTGCGAAATCTGTTTTATCGCAAAGCTTGTCATCTCATCAGGGGAAAGATTCTCAAGGATAGAATCGTTACTCTTCCACTCTTTGCTCGCCATGCGCTCCGCGATGTGGGTTTCCCAGTCTTCGGTTTGTGGTTGTTGCAGCTGCATCACGGCGCACTCTCCAGCGATTTCAGGCACTCTAGGGCGGCTTCACGCAGTCGCTCGGTGGGGGCGATTTGGGCGATCTCTTGGGCGAGGGGATGGATGGCGTGATCTTTGAGGGTTCCCAGGGCAAGCAGGAGTGAGATGCGGAGATCATCGGGCGTCTCTAAGTCTCTCAGCCAAGCATGGAGCGGGGCGCGGGGAAGTGCGGCGAGCTCGGTGGGGCTGGCGTAGGCGAGCTTTTGTGCGAGGCGTGCCTGCGCGATGCCAAGTAACGGTGGCTGGGTTGCGACAGGGAGTGTGGCTAGGACGGTGACGCGGTCGGGGAGGGGCAGGGGAAGCGTGTCGTCCTTGAGAAGCGCTAGGAGCTGTGCGTAGATCTCTGCTTTTTCCTTTGTCTCAGCACTGGCACGGGTGAGGAGCATCGGGAGCCAGAAAACGAGAAGAAAGACAAGGAATACGACGAAAACGAGCTGATGGGGCCATACCATAACCAGGATAAGGAGCCCCACGATGACAACGATGCTCCCACGAAACAGGTGGCTTTGTCGTGCGGGCCGCATATCCAGTTGAGTGTAGCGCTGGGCGAGTGCGATAGGAGAGAGCGCTTGCTGCTGCATACGCAAATTGTACCGGCTAGAGGCGGCGCACGACGAGCCGGTAGAGCATCTTGGGGCCGCCCCGTTGCTGCGTATCCCCGATTTCGAGGTAGTAGGTGCCGTCGGTGGGGGCGGTGAAGCTCAGCCGACGATCAATGCGCAGGCGGCCCGCGGCGAGGGTGAGCATCCGGCGCTGGATGTCTCGAATACGAAGCAGGGGATCGAGGTCGGAGAGGGGGGAGCGTGCGCCGGTGACCGTGATATTGAGTTTTTCACCACGCTTGAGAGTGAGCTGGTAGAGGTGCGCTTGGTCGTTGTCGAGGTTCGTTTGTAGGGCGACGGATGCGCTGGACGTAAGCGCAAATGCTTGGTCGAAGCGGCTCAGGGGCTTCTTCACGGTCACTGCCTGCGCGGCGGCAGGCAAGACCGGCAGCTTTATCGTCGGGCTGTCTTTGGGGTGCACCAGGGTGAGGTCGAACGACTCAGGCGGACAGTCGGCGGGCACGATTACTTCAACTGTTGCCGTGGTGGGCGCACTGCTCAGGAGCTTTGCCATGAGTGGGCCTTTGACCGTGACGGCGCTTGGGGCGAGGTTCTCTCCGGTGAGCGTGAGCGTGGTGGTCTGCCCCGCGACAAGCCCAAAGACGGTGATGTCTTTGAGCGTGGGCTTATTTTGCACGGCTCTCGATGCTCCGCAGGAATTTTCGTGTTGTCAGATCCCAGAGAAAGAGCTTGCCATCGAGGGTTCCGGCGATCAGGGTCTTGCCATCCGCGGTGGCGGCGAGGCTGGTGACCCAGTCGGTGGCATCGCCAAACTCCTGCTGGTAGTCGCGTCCATTGGCGGCAAAGACTTTGATTTTTCGCGATGCCGAGACCCAAAAAAGGCGCTGGTTGTCCGGAGAGAAGGCGCAGGCCGTGAGCGCTTCGGGCTCGTACTGGGTGGCATCAGGGTTCTCGATAGGGCCGTCTTTTACGCTCCAGATACGCACGGTCTTGTCCGCTGAGCCTGTCACGAGCCGCTTGCTATCGGGCGAGAACGCGAGGCGGACGATGGCATCCTGGTGGGCATTGAGCGCCGCCACCCGGACACCGTCGCGGGTTCGGTAGAGCTTGGCCGTGCGATCGGCGCTCGCAGTTGCCAAGAACTCCCCCGATGGGCTATACGCCACGGTGAGCACGGTATCGGCGTGGTCTTTCAGGAGCCGAAGCCGCTGCCCCGTTGCTACATTCCAGAGCGCGGCGGTCTTGTCGAGCGAGCCCGTCGCGATTTCGTCGGTGCCACTGCGCCACGTCACGGAGACCACGACATCGGTGTGCCCGGTCAGTTTTTTCTCTACTTTGCCGTTGGCAAGCGCAAAGATCGCCACTTCGCCGCTCGCTCCCGGAACGCCGCCCGCCGCTGCAAGCCGCTGTCCGTTGGGCTCCCACGCCAGGCTCTGCACCTGATCCGTACATCCCGTCAGCGTCTTTTGCAGCTCTCCCGTCAGCGGATCCATGAGCCGCACCACCCGATAGCCCCCCACCGCCAGAGTCTTGCCGTCGGGAGACAGGGCGAGAGCGGTGACGGGGGCAATAGCCAGCCCCCCCATCCCCCGCCCGGCGGGGGGGACAAGAGGAATTTCCTTATTTTCCCCCCGCCGGGCGGGGGCTCGGGGGGAGGGAGTGGCCGCCACTAGGCTATCGACTTTTGCACCTTCATCGATCCAGCGCTTGAGCGTGCCGAGCTGGACTTTATCGAGGGCACCGCTTGGGGGCATCTTGGGCTTGAGCTCGCCGTTGCAGTAGCGCAGGAGGTTGCTCTGGGCGCCCTTGCTGGGAACGATGGCAGCGCCATGCCGTCCACCGGCGAGGAGCTTGGCCATGGTGTCCATCCCATAGCCGCTGGCGGGGGTGGGGCCGGAGTGGCAGCCCATGCAGCTGGGGCGCAGGATTGGGAGCACGTCGCGGCTGAAGACAATGGCTTTGGGTGGGGGCGGCTGCGTCATGCCCCCGACCAGAGCTCTTTGACGGGCTGGCACTCGGGGAGAATCGCGACCGGGCGGCCCGACGGTGAGATGATATGCTTCTCATAATCGATCCCAAGCGCGTGGTAGATGGTCGCGGCCACTTCCGTAGGACGAATGGGACGGCTGACCGTGTACTCCCCGCGCTCGTCGGTCTCCCCGATCACCTGCCCGCCGTGGACACCCGCGCCTGCAAAGAGCATACAGCCCGCATTGCCCCAGTGATCGCGTCCAGCATCTTTATTGAGCTTGCTCGTGCGCCCAAACTCCCCAAAGACCGCCACTAAAGTGTCTTTTAGCAGGCCGCGCTCGCTCATGTCCGAGAGGAAGGCGGCGAGGGAGCGGTCGAGGTCGGGGAGGGCCTTGTCGCAGCCTTCGTAGATCTTGGCGTGGTGGTCCCAGCCGCCCTGGTTCACCAAGACAAAGCGCGTGTTGGCCTCGACAAGCCGCCGTGCGAGGAGCAGCTGGCGGCCCCAGAAGTCCTTGCCATATTTTGTTTGGGTCGCGTCGGACTCGGCCTTGAGGTCAAAGGCCTTGCGTGCCTCGGGGGAGAGGATCAGCTGGGCGGCTTTCTGCTGAAAGGCATCCATGCTGGTGAGCGAGTCGCTGTACTCGAACTTCTTGGCGACATTATCGAGGGCTTGGCGCATGCTCTGGCGGCGGGTCAGGCGCTCCTCGGCGACTCCGGGCAGGAGCGAGAGATTTGGTACCTGCCAGTTGCCGTCCCCGACATTACCCGCCTTGAACGACTCGTAGCGCTCCCCAAGCCAGGCGGCTTTTCCCAGCTCCCAGGTAAAGCTGGCGTTGCGTGGTATGGCGACATGGGGCGGGAGCGTGCTGAGCGGAGCCAGCTCGTGGGCACAGATCGCGCCCAGGCTGGGGTAGTCGCCGCCCTGCATCAGGCCGTAGTTTCCTGTCAGCATCCACTGGGTCGCAGTCTCGTGGTGGTCCGAGCCGGTCACTTGTCCACGGCAGAGCGCGTAAAGATGCGTCAGCTTCGCCAGCTCGGTCATCTTGTCGGAGAACTTGATGCCCGCTAGCTTGGTGGGAATCACGCCGTACTTGCCACGAATCTCCGCGGGGGCCTCGGGCTTGGGGTCGAACGAGTCATGGTGGGTCAGCCCCCCTCCGAGGTAGACCACGACCACGTTCTTGGCAAGTGGCTTCTGTGTCGCCGTTGCCCCCGCGGCCTCCTGCGCCAGCAGCTCCGGCAGGCTCAGTCCCACCGCAGACAGAGCGCCCAGCCGCACAAAGTCCCGCCGCGTCATCCCATCGCAGCGCGCATACTCCCGACCAGCGTTGACATCGAGCATTGTTGTTATTATCCTACGTAAATTCTACCCCGGTTGGAGCGGGGTAGCTAGTGAGCGTCCCGCCGGTTGGAGCGGCGGGATCAGTGATTAAACAGGAACTCCGGGCTATTGAGGAGCGCCCAGAGCGCGTCTTGCAGGGCTTCGTCGCGGTTCTTGGCAGCCATGAGCTGTGCTTCAAGGGCAATGCGTTCGGCGGGCTTGGGGTAGCGAGATAGCGCGGCGAGAAAGAGCGTGTCCAGAATCTCAGAGTTGGTTTTCTTGGCTTTCACCAGCTGGCTGACAATCCCCTCGCCGCGGGTGAGCTTGTTTTGCACCTCTTGGGAGTTGAGCAGCGCCAGCGCCTGACCTAGGGCGGGCTCGCAGGTGCGCTCGGACTCGCCGGAGAGGATGCGGGGCGGACGGCCAAAGGTGTCGAGCATCACGGAGGGAATCTCAGCGTCGGCGACCTCAATGGCACGCGCCCCTTCGGGCTGGCCTTGGTAGCGATCGGGGACCTGCGTCACTTGCGCCAGCGCGTCGGCCAGCTCCTCGGCGGGCAGGCGGCGCGGAAGATAGTGCGAGAAGTAGCGCGTGTCGAGGCGGCTGCTCGGGGTGGCCGTGCTGGTGCGCTGGTAGGTGGTCGAGAGGCAGATGGTCTTGAGCAGGGCCTTGAGATTAAAGCCACTCTTGCGCAGGTCCGCGGCGAGGGCGGCCAGGAGCGGCTCGTTGCTGGCGGGATTGGTGGAGCGCAGGTCGTCGATGGGCTCCACAATCCCCTTGCCAAAGCAGCGTGCCCAGAGCCGGTTGGCCGCATTGCGCGCGAAGTCGTCTTGGGCCACGAGCCAGGCGGCGGCTTTCACACGCCGGTCTTCGTCCTTAGCGAAGACAAGAGCGGAGCGGTCGAGGGGGCGCGGCTCGGAGATCTCGTTGGTTCTGAGATGGCGCAGGTTCGGGTCGTGCTTGGCTTCGAGGCGCTCGGGGATTCCCTCCTCGTTCTCGCCACCGCCGCTGACCTGGTGAAAGAGCGCTGCAAAGTGGTAGTAGTCGTCTTGGGTGAATTTTTCGCTGGGGTGGTTGTGGCACTTGGCGCACCCGATCCGCTGGCCTAAAAATGTCTGGGCGATCAGCTCGGTGGAGTTCTCGGTGGCGCGCACCCAGTAGCCCTGGTTCGGTTTCTGCGGCACACGGCTGAGCCAGAAGAGGCCGGCGCGATTGTCTTCCAGCGGCCCCGACGCGGTGAGGATCTTGGTGGCGAGCGTGTCCCACCCGACCCCGGCATTGAGCTGCTCGGCGAGCCAGGCTTGAAACTGCATCGCGTACTTGCGGCTCATGTTCTCTTTGCGCAGTGTAAACAAGTCCCCCAGCTTGAGCGCCCAGATTAGGCCAAACTCCGGGCGCGTGAGCAAATTGTCAATGAGCTTTTCGCGCTTGTTGGGGGCTTTGTCATCGAGAAAGGCACGCGCCTCGGCCTCGGTGGGGAGGGTGCCGATAAGGTCGATAGAGGCGCGGCGCAGAAACTCGCTATCCGTGCAGCGGCCCGACGGCTCGATATGGAGCGCCTTGAGCTTTGCATTGACCGCATCGTCGATATAGTTGGTGCGGGCGATAAAAGCGTTGTCTTTGATCCGATTGGGGAACGGGGCGCTCAGACGAACAATGGTGAGCTTGTCGCGGTACTTAGCCAGCACCGCCGTCTCCCCCGAGCGTAGCTGCTTGGCCGTGCCGTCGTCGGTGACGGAAGCGATGGCGGGGTCGTTGACAGAGAACAGGGCACGGTGGGTGACATCCTCGGTGCGGCCATCGGCGTAGGTGGCGCGGACGAGCAGGCGCTGCGTCTCGTTGGTGAGGAGCGTGCGGTCGCCGGGGAGGATGTCGAGCTTGGCGAGCGGCACTTCTTTCTCCATAGGGCCGGGCGCGCCCTGCTGGAGCCAGCCCAGGAGCAGCTGATGCTCCGGGGAGTTCTTCGCAATCACCGTCCCGCCACGGTGCGGTAGCTCTCCGAGGGGCTTGCGCAAGAAAAGGCTGCGCTCGGGGGCCTCACGGGTGATGCGGCGGCCACTCAGCGCCTTGACTATCGCCAGAAAGTCCTGCTCGGGGGCGTAGCCACGCAGGGAGAGCCTAAAGCCCCCCTTCCCCGAGGCAGCGCCGTGGCATGTCCCTTGGCTACAGCCCAGCTTGGCGAGGGTCGGCGCAACATCATTGACAAAGGAGTAAGTGGGAGCGATTGCCGTGTTTTTGACGCTCACGGGAATCTTAGTGCTGACGCTCCCTAGCTCGGCCTTGAGTGCTCCTGAGCCGTCGGTGCGCGGCGTGAGAGCATTGCCCGTGAGCTGGAGCAGTGTCGGGGGCCAAGCCGCGAGCTTTGCCTGCCCCGTCACGTCTTTGCGGCTCCCGTCACTGAGAATCGCCGTGACCAGCACGCGCTGCCGTGCCGCGCGGCCGTCCAGCGCCACCGACGGCGGCGTCACTTCCAGACGGGCAATCTTGGGGGGCGGAGCCGCTAGGAGCACAACACTGAGCAAAGCTACAAACATAGGTTATCGTACCTTAGCAAACCGACTCTATGCTACGATAGAAGCAATATGACCATCCGTGCCTTTGACCCGAGCCGCGACTATCCCGCCGTCGTGGCGATCTACAATGCCAACTTTCCAGGTTTCCAGGAGTCTGAGAGCGAGTTTCGCTACGGCGACGACTACCGTGAGGAAAAGCACCACTTTGCCCGTGTTGTCGCGGAAGATGCCAACGGCGTGCTAGTGGGCTTCGGCCAGAGCGGCCACGACACGCACAGCTTCCACCCCACGCAGTTTGAGATAGATATCTTTGTTGCCCCTGAGCAGCAGGGCAAGGGCTATGGCAAGGCGCTCTTTGAACGTGTTGTCGCGGACCTTGCGCCTCTCCAGCCCACCGCGCTCCGCACCCACACGGTCGAGGGTACCGAGCGTGCCCTGCGCTTTCTCGCCGACCGTGGCTTTCGTGAGGAGATGAGCTATGCCGAGTCCTGGCTCGATGTGGATGCATTTGATCCCAGCCGCTTTGCGGATGCTGAGGAGCGTGTGCTCTCCCAGAGGATTCGTCTCACGACGCTGGCGGAGCTGGGGGACACCGACCCTGACGTGCGCCAGAAATTCTACGAGTTCACCCAGATCATCCAAGCCGATATTCCCTCCCCGGAGCCCTTCACCCCGATTTCCTACGATGTCTGGGCGAAGCGCTTCGAGCACTCTGGGTACCTCCCGGAAGCAAACTTCTTGGCGCTCGACGGCGACACGCTCGTGGGGCTGAGCACCCTCTGGGGGCGCGAGGCCGACGATCATCTTCAGACAGGAGCCACGGGCATTGCGCGTTCGCACCGTCGTCGTGGGATCGCGCTGGCGCTGAAGCTACGGGCGCTCGCCTTCGCCAAGGAGCGCGGCGCTCCCATCATCCGCACCGACAACGAGGTCAATAACGAGGGAATGCTCTCGATCAACCGAGCGCTGGGCTTTGTGCGGCAGCCCGGCTGGGTCGGGTTTGTTGCTTCCCCCCCATCCCCCGTCCAGCGGGGGTTAGGGGGTAGGAGAGAGGCGGTATACTAACGCGTTATGCTAGCTAGAGAGCTTCGCCAGAAGTATATTGAGTTTTTCGAGAGCAAGGGGGCCCTGCGCCTTCCCTCCGACCCGCTGCCCACCGACGATCCGACGCTGCTGTTTACCGTGGCGGGGATGGTCCCGTTCAAGGCCTACTTTGAGGACCGCGCCACGCCGCCGCGCCGTAGCATTGTCACGAGCCAGAAGTGTCTGCGTACCAAGGATATCGAGGACATTGGCGATATTAGCCACTGTACGTTCTTTGAGATGCTGGGCAACTTCAGCTTCGGGGACTACTTCAAGAAAGAGGCCATCGCTTGGTCCACAGAGTTCTTGTTCGATGTTCTGAAGCTGGATCGGAGCCGGATTCGCGTGACGATCTACGAGGACGACCAAGAGGCGTATGATTTCTGGCGCGCCAATGGCATGCCGCATGAGCGCATCGCGCGGCTTGGGCAGAAGACCAACTACTGGCCCGCCAACGCGATGGTCGAGCAGTCCCAAGGTCCGTGTGGCCCGTGCTCGGAGATCTTCTTTGACCTGCAGCCGCACCTGCCCTTTGACCAGGACTGGGACGGCGAAGGCACGCGCTGGCTGGAGATCTGGAACAATGTCTTTACGCAGTACACCGGCCAAGGCACGGGCGACGACTACAAGCTGATCGAGCTGCCCAAGAAGAATATAGACACCGGCATGGGCCTGGAGCGCACCGCGGCGGCGATCAACAACCTCGCCGGGCCGTTTGAGACCGACCTGCTGCGCCCCGTGATCGCCGTGATGGAGCAGCTCTCGGGCAAGAGCTACACGTCCACGCCCGACTCTCCCACCGATATCGCCTTCCGACGAATCGCCGACCACGTCCGCGCCACCACGTTTCTTCTCGGCGATGGCGTCACGCCTAGCTCGTCGGCACAAGGCTACACGCTCCGCCGCCTGATGCGCCGCGCGATTGTCGCGGGAATTCGTCATCTTGGGTTTGAAGAAGAGACCTTCCTAGACCGCGCCGTCCCGGGGGTGATCGAGAACATGAAGGACTACTACCCAGAATTAGTAGACCGCCAAGAGGCGATTCTTGAGGCCGTCAAGCTGGAGGAGAGTAGCTTCCGCAACACCCTCAAGAACGGCCTCGCTCGCCTGGAAGACGCGCTGGCAAAAGGCGCGCTCTCGGGAGAAGAAGCCTTCGACCTCTACAGCACCTACGGCTTGCCCTACGAAGTCACCGCCGAGGTCGCTCTGGAGCGCGGCGTTGTCGTGAACCGTGAGGGCTACGATGCGGCGCAGAAGAAGCATGCCGAAGACTCCAAGGACAAGGATAAACAAACCTGGGTATTGACGGATGAGGGCACCAAGGAGCTGCTGCGCTCCCTACCACATACCAAGTTCGTTGGTTACACACAGACCTTCGAGCAGACGCAGCTTGTCGGGATTTTGCAGAACGGCAAGCCGCTTCAGGAGCTCGCTGAGGGCGAGGAGGCGGAGCTGATCCTGACTAGCTCGCCGTTCTACGCCGAGAGCGGTGGCCAGGTGGGGGATACAGGGACAATTGACTTCGATCAGGAGCGCGGCGCGGGCGTCGTGTACTCGTCGTCGTTTGCGGTCACCAGCACCCAGAAGCGCGATGGGCTCTGGTTTCACCATGGGAAGATGACGTCGGGGGCGCTGACGCTCAACGCCGATGTGACAGCACGCGTGGACACGGTGCGGCGTGCGGCGATCCTGCGCAATCACACCGCGACCCACTTGCTCCACAAGGCCCTGCGCACGCAGCTGGGAACTCATGTTGCCCAGAAAGGCTCGCTGGTCGCTCCAGATCGTCTGCGCTTCGACTTCTCACACAACGCCGCCCTCACCGACGACGAGCTTGCCAGTATCGAGGCCGAAGTGAACGCGGCGATCTACTCCGGCTATGGTGTGGAGACGGTCGAGACGAGCCAGGACGATGCCCGAGAGCGCGGCGCGATGATGCTCTTTGGCGAGAAGTACGGCGATGTCGTGCGGATGGTCTCGGTCGGCGGAAAGTACTCGGTCGAGCTCTGTGGCGGAACCCATGTCAAGAACACCAACGAGATCGGGCTCTTTAAGATACTCTCCGAAGGCTCCGCCGCAGCAGGCGTGCGGCGCATCGAGGCGGTGACGGGTGCAGGCGCGCTGGCCTACCTCAACGGCAAGCTGGCCACGCTGGCAAGCGCAGGCGCACTGCTCTCGGTCAAGCCCGATTCGGTTCCAGAAGCCATTGAGCGTTTGCAAGCGCACACCAAAGAGCTCCAGCACGAGCTGAAGTCCCTCAAGTCCGCCGCCGCAGGCTCGCTCGCCGACACGCTGCTGGCCGAAGCGACCGAGAAAGACGGCTATAAGATCGTGATCGCGTCTGTCGAGACCGACGATGTGAGCAAGCTGGCCGATGAGCTGGTCGGGCGTATCGGGGCGGGCGTTGTCGTCCTCGGCGCGATCTCCGGCGAGAAGCTGGTCTTTGTTGCAAAAGCGACGAAAGACGCAGTCGCTAAGGGAGTCCACTGCGGCAACCTCGTGAAAGCGGCTGCCCAAGCATCCGGCGGCGGCGGCGGTGGTCGCCCGGACTTCGCCCAAGCCGGAGGCCGCGATGCCAGCAAGCTCAGCGAAGCGCTCGAAGCCGCGCGTGCGGCGCTGGGGTAAGGCTCTGTCTGCCATCTCCCTGCGGGCCATCTCCCTGCGGGCCATCTCCCTGCCGCTGAGACGGCTTCCCTCTTCCCCTGATGCTCGCAAGCTCGCGGGAAGAGGGACTTTGCGGTTGCCCCTCTTCCCGGTGAGGAACGAACCATGAGGGGAAGAGGGGAGGCGAGGAACGAGCCGGGGAGATGGCTCTTCCTCCTCCTCCTCCTCCTCCTCCTCCTAACTCCTCGCGTACAAGCACAGCCGCCTCTCATTACCACCTCGTTCCCCCTGGGTAAGATTCCAGTAGGGAGTTCTGAGCGAGAGGCTTTGGGGATTCTGGGAGCCTTTGGCTACGTCCACACGGCCACCGGGAAACTTCCTGACCCTTCGACAGAGCCCCTTGAAACCCTCGTCGTACGCGCTGGGCGCGGCGAGATTCGCCTTGCGGTGATCGGGGAGCCGCTGAAGGGACTCCCTAAGATTAGGCGTCTAAGGCTGCTGGGGAAAGAGATTCCTGCTAGTAGTGCGATTACCTCCCCTTCAACACGCACGCTCGGGCTGGTGACGATAGCAGACTTAACGGGCAAGGGACGCTCTCCTGAGTTTGTGCGGGGTGGTTGGCGTCAGATTCGCGCTCTAGGGGACTGGTTTGAGGCGACGGAAGAGGCTAAGGTGCCTGTTCTGGTGCTCTGGGGGAGCCTAGCAGGGCTCGGGCTGGCGCTGGGGATCATGGCGTTGCGTAAGCCAAAGCTCACACAGGCAGCGCGGAGCGCACTGTTGGTAGCGACGGCGGGGACACTGGCGCTCTTGCCTGCGGGGCTGGCTCCCTCTGCGGCGGCACAGCTGGCGATGTTCTTTTTTGCAACCCTGGTGATTGCTGCGTTCGCCCGTATGAGCAAGCGGCTCTCGGCAGTGACGGATATTCTCCAGCTCTTCGTAGTGCTTATAGTGCTCGATATGAGCTTTGGCTGGGGCATGATCGCTCACTCCGCACTCTCGGGGTACTACGACTCGGGGATTCGGTTCTATGGGATCGGCAACGAGTACATGGGCTTGCTGATCGGGGCGGCGCTGATGAGCGTCCCGAAGAAGTGGCTCGGCTGGGTGGGGCTGGGAATCACACTCTTGCTAGGCTTACCGATGCTGGGAGCGAATGCCGGAGGCGCGATGGCGGCGAGTGTGGCGTTTTTCCCGCCGAGCAAGAAATTTTGGTGGCGGGTGGTATTGCCGTTTGTGGTGGTCTTTGCGCTGGCGGGGCTGGATCGGCTGATGCCCGGCGCGGCGCAGTCGCACATTGGGCAGGCGGCAGGGAAGGGAGCGAGCGCATGGGGGGAGATTATCCTGCGTAAGCTCGCCATGAACGCACGGCTGACCGTGGCGGGGCCGACTCTTATTGCGATTGTGGCAGTCGGGATTGGCGGCTGGCAGCTCAAGAAGCTCTTTGGAAAGCTGGATGCTGAGCTTCAGGGCAGAGTGATTCAGGCGCTCTGGGGTGCGGGGGCGGCGATTGCTTTTAATGACTCCGGGACGATCGCGGCGCTCTTGCTGCTTGCTCCTGTCATTGTGCTCTGTCTGGAGCGGCTTCTTGCTACGGATTGAAATCGGCGGGTATACTCTTGTGCTGATGCGACGATGCGCCCAACAATACCTATGGACAACTCTCTAAGCTCTCTTGACCTGCGTGCGCTCCTGCGCCTGATGTTTCTTTCTCGCGAGGGCGACCGCCGCGAGGGGATTCTCTTGCGACAGGGCAAAGGCTGGTTTCAGGTCTCCGGCACAGGACATGAGACTCTGGGAGTGGTGAGCCTCTGCCTCCGCCCCGACGACTACCTCTTTCCCTACTACCGGGATCGGGCGGTTGCTCTGGCACGCGGGGTGACCACGGCGGAGCTGGCAAGTGCCTACCTGGCAAAAGCGAGCAGCAGTAGCGGGGGACGGCAGATGCCGGGGCACTACTCGGATCGCAGCAAGAATATCTTCTCGGTCGCGACTCCCACAGCGGCGCAGTGTCTCCCGGCGGCGGGGGCGGCTTGGGGCTTCAAGCTGGCAGGAACCGATCAGGTCGCAGTGGTGATGGTCGGGGATGCGGCCACGCGCCAGGGAGAGTTCTACGAGGCAATCGCCTTTGCGCTGCAAGAGAGCCTGCCGGTGGTCTTTATCATCGAGGACAACCGCTACGGGATCAGCACGCCTACCGATAAGTTCTTCCCCTTTCGGATCGGAGCACTGGGCGAGAAAGCTCTTGTCCGAGTCAATGCCCGCGACCCGGAGCTGCTTCACGAAACTATGCAAGCCAGTATCGCAAAGGCGCGAGCCGGAGAGGGGCCTACCGTGCTCTGGTGCGAGCTGGATCGCCTGTGTTCCCATACCAGCAGCGACGACCAGCGGCTCTACCGGGATGCCGATGAGCTCGCCATCGAGGCAGCGCAAGACCCAATTGCGCTCCTTGCCCAAAAGCTCATTGCCGAGGGGAAGCTCACCGAGGCCCAGTGGGAGACGGAGCAGGCGGAGATTGTGGCTGAGGTGGACACCGCCTACCGCGCCGCCGAGCAAGAGCCCGACCCAAGGCCCGAGCCCATGACCCATCTCTTTGGCCCGGAAAGCGCACCCGTTTCCTCACCGTTTCGTAGTGCGGAGCCAACCACGATGGTGGCTGCTGTCAACGAGACCCTGAAGCACGCGCTGGCCCAGAACGAGAAAGTGATTCTCTTTGGGGAGGATATCGAAGACCCGAAAGGCGGGGTTTTTGGGCTTACCAAGGGGCTGACAGTCGCGTTTCCCCAGCAAGTCTTCAACGCACCACTGGCCGAGGCGACAATCCTGGGAACCGCGGTGGGACTCGCCGCGACGGGCTACATGCCGCTCTTTGAGATCCAGTTTACGGACTTTCTGCCGCCTGCGTTTAATCAGCTCCTGACCAACGT
This sequence comes from Armatimonas sp., assembly GCF_964826245.1. Taxonomy (NCBI): domain Bacteria; kingdom Bacillati; phylum Armatimonadota; class Armatimonadia; order Armatimonadales; family Armatimonadaceae; genus Armatimonas; species Armatimonas sp. The sequence goes on from NZ_CBAYMC010000021.1 coordinate 17,790, forward strand.
GGCGAACCTGCGCTGGCGGACGTGTGGCGACTGGAGCTGCCCGATGGTGATTCTCTCGCCCTACGGTGCCTACTTGCCCGGCGGGAGTATCTGGCACTCAGAGAGCAACGAAGGGATCTGGGCGCATGTCCATGGCCTCCATGTGGTCATTCCCAGCACGCCCGAGGACGCTGCCGGGCTGCTCTGGACCGCAATCCATGGCAACGACCCGACACTGTTCTTGCTCCCCAAGCATATCTTCCGCAAGCGAGGGCAAGTCTCCGAAAGCCCCGCGCCGATTCCGCTGGGAAAGGCCGTGATCCGAAAGCCAGGAAAAGAGATTACTCTGGTCACGTTTGGAAACTGTATCGAGGTCGCGGAGGAGGCGATTGAGCAGAGTGGACTCTCCGTGGAGCTGATTGACCTGCGCTCGATTGCGCCACTGGACTACGAGACCATAGCGGAGTCACTCTCTCGAACCGGGCGCTTAGTGGTGGTGCACGAGGATGCCCGCACGACCGGAATCGGGCAGGCGATTATCACCGAGATGACGGCATGCCCCGAGCGCTTCCAGCTTCTCTACTCCGCCCCACAGCTTGTCGCACGTCAAGACACCTACATCGGCTTCAACCCGATCCTGGAGTACGCTGCCCTTCCGAGTGTGAGCCAAGTCGTCGAAGCTTTACGTCGCGTTATGGAGTAAGTCACGAAAAGTGGTCGGTATCGCGTATAATGCAACATCATGGCAATTGTGCAGAGTATCGTCGCCACAGACTGTGGCTCGACGACCACCAAGGCAATCTTAATCGAACGACAGCCCGACGGTATCTACCGGCTTGTGGCACGCGGTGAGGCTCCGACCACGGTTGAGGCTCCGTTTGACGATGTGACCGTCGGAGTCGCCAACGCGGTTCGGGAACTCGAAGAGCTCACGGGCAAGAGTTTTCTGGATGCCAATGGTCGTCCCACGACATCTGATACCCATCTCTATCTCTCGACGTCGTCGGCAGGTGGTGGCTTGCAGATGACGGTCGCAGGCGTTGTAAAAGAGATGTCGGCGGAGTCGGCGGAGCGTGCGGCGCTCGGAGCCGGTGCGATTATCATGGACACGCTGGCTGTCAATGATGGGCGCAAGGACTATGAGAAAGTCGAGCGCATTCGTGCCCTGCGCCCCGACATGATCTTAATGTCGGGTGGCACCGACGACGGCAACTTGATTCCTCAGGTGCAGGAGATCGCGGAGATCTTGCGTTCTGCCGATCCCAAGCCGCGTCTTGGCATTGGCCTCAAGCTCCCAGTGATCTTTGCGGGCAGCAAGCTCATGCGCGATGCGGTCACCGAGACTCTGGGTGATACGGTGGACTTGCGCATCGTGGACAACCTGCGCCCGAGCCTGGAAAAAGAGAACCTTCCCCCGGCTCGCGAGGAGATCCATGAGCTGTTCCTAGAGCACGTCATGCAGCAGGCTCCGGGCTACTCCAAGCTCAAGACCTGGACCAGCTCGGATATTATGTCCACGCCGCTGGCCGTGGGCAAGATCATGGAGACTATCGCCCGCGAGCGCAAGATCAACGTGCTGGGCGTGGACATTGGTGGGGCCACCACAGATGTCTTCTCAGTCTTCAAAGGCATCTACAATAGAACCGTCTCAGCGAACCTTGGCATGAGCTACTCGATCTGTAACGTGCTTACGGAAGCGGGGCTGGAGAATATCAAGCGCTGGCTCCCGTTTGACCTGGGCGACTCCTACATTCGCAACCAGCTCCGCAACAAGATGATCCGCCCGACCACGATTCCGCAGGACCTCAAAGACCTCCAGATCGAGCAGGCGGCCTCCCGCGAGGCGCTCCGCCTCGCCTTTGAGCACCACAAGAGCCTCGCCCGTGAGATGGTCGGTGTCCAGCAGACCCGTGATATTGGGGAGATCTTCGAGCAGTCTGCCGGTGGAAAGACCCTGGTGGACATGTTCTCGCTGGACATGATCATCGGCTCGGGTGGTGTCTTGGCCCACGCGCCGGAGTTTGCCCAGACCTGTATCATGATGATGGATGCCTATGCGCCCGAGGGCCACACGGTTCTTGCCAAGGACTCGATCTTCATGATGCCCCAGCTTGGGGTGCTCTCCATGCTCCTGCCCGAGGCCGCGACCCAAGTCTTCGAGCGCGACTGTCTGATCCGCCTCGCCGACTGTATCGCGCCGGTCGGAACGGCTAAAGAGGGCGAGGCATGCTGCACGTTTGTCTTTAAAGAGAAGAGCTACGATGTCAAGTTCGGCCAGCTTCTTCTCCTGCCGCTCGCGCAGAACGAGACTGCGACGATCGAGTGCCGTCCCGCCAAGGGCTTCGATCTGGGCCAGGGTAAGGGCAAGAATGTCACGTTTAATATCCAGGGCGGCGAGGTCGGCCTGATTTTAGACTGCCGTGGTCGCCCGATCGCCATCCCCGACCAAGACGCCGCCCGCGCTGCCAAGATGCGCGAGTGGCTTAAGGCGCTAAATCTCAGGAGCGAGTAGAACCCTGCCGGGGATTTCCAATCCCCGGCAACGCCTTTCAGGAGGATGTTCATGCCGACAATGTTGCCGAGTAGGAATAGCGATGGGCTACCCGCCATCCCGCTCACCGAGGAGCAGCGCTATTTCTTTGATCTGCGGGGCTGGATGCTGATTCCCAGCGTCCTTAGCGAGGACGAGGTCGCGGAGCTGAAGGAGTTCGCCTACAGGCTCCACAAAGACAAAAATGCCGTGCCGCTGGCTCAGCGCTCGTCGGTGGGCGGGCCGCTGCAGAAGCTCACGGATCACCCCGTGGTGGTGGGCTTTATGAACGAGCTGGTGGCGTATGAGCACACGGCGAGTGAGAGCGGCTACGGTTTTCGGCTGGAGGGGACGTTTCTCACGATCCGCGCCGAGGGCCACGACAACTACAGCCCACACGGTGGCGGCGGAATGTTCAACTTCCACGGAAACTCCCACCACTACGGCTGCCGTCCTGGGGCGATTAGCTCCGCGCTGACCCGTGTGGTCTGGGAGCTGAACCCGGTGCGCAAGGGCGAGGGCGGAACGGTCTTTCTTACCGGGAGTCATAAAGCCGCATTTCCTGCGCCTCAGTCCGTCTGGGGCGATAGGCACTCCCCGCACTGGGAAGACTATGAGTGCCCGGCGGGCTCGTGCCTGATCTTCACCGAGGCCATCTCGCACTCGGGCGCACGCTGGACAAATGCGGAGTGGGACAGAGTGGCGATCTTCAACTGCTACAACACCATCGGGGCCAAGTGGCACGAGTGGCAGCCGCACCCCGAGCTCCTCGCCGACATGCCGCCGCTACGCCAGAGCCTCTTTCGCGGCGTCTACTGCGAGCGCAACCAGATCACCGGCTAGCGGGTCAAAGCCCGTATGGAACATATTATCTGCCCAAGCTGTGGAGCGAAGAACCTCAAGACCGACTTTCAGTGTCTGAGCTGTAGCAAGTCGCTGATTGTTCGTGCAGCGGCGATTGCTCCCTCCGAGCCGCCCACTGAGTCTGCGGAAGCCGAGTCCTCGTTCTGGGAGACTCCCGTCGGTCAGCGCCGAATGGCGCTGCTCTCTGGAGGCGTGATGCTTATCTGTCTTGGGATTCTCTTCCAAGGCATCTTCGGTATCATGCTAATCCCCCTATTGATCTGTGCAGGAATCTGGGAGCTGTGTGCCTGGAGCCGCCAGCGGGAGGAAGACAAGCGCTTTGAGCAAGTGCACGACAAAGCAACGCTTCAGGCGGAGCTCGCCCGCCACGACCGACCGGATCGCATGGTGCAGACCAAGTCCGGCCCTGTTAAGGTGCGTGGCTTCGACTCCCGCCTAGAGTGAACCTTCTGCATCTTGTACGGCATCGGGCTGTTCGGTTGCCCGTGGCTTGGTGCCTGGGTCTTGCGGGAGCGACTTAAAGCCAGTAAGGTAGAGGCATGAGCGCAATCGTTCTTTTTGATGGTGTTTGCAACCTCTGCGATAAAAGTGTGCGCTTTATCTTCCGCCACGACTCTCGCGGCTACTTTCGCTTCGCGCCCCTACAGAGCGAGACGGCGCAAAAGCTCCTCGCCGACGCTGGCGCAAGCGCCCCCGACCTGAACTCTATTCTGCTTATCGAGGACGGCAAGGTCTACGATAGATCAACCGCCGCGCTCCGCATCGCCCGCCGTCTGAAAGCGCCTGTTTCTCTGCTCTGGGCCGGAATTGTCCTGCCCCGCCCCCTGCGCGATGCTGCCTACAAAGTCGTTGCGAAGAATCGGTACAAGTGGTTCGGCCAAAAAGAAAGCTGCGAAATGCCCCCAAAAGGCCTCCGAGAGCGCTTTCTGGCGTTCGAGTAGACCCCGTTACCAGTCATCGAGAATGCTCTGCACCGCTTCCCGAAGGGCAGGATAGACACGTTGTGCTTCGAGAAGGCGTTGTGTGCTTTCTTCACGCCGTGCTGCCAGAACGAGCAATACGGTATAAAGAGCGTCAGCCGCTGCTGACCACAAGCCGCTCCAGCAACTAAAAGCTCCAAAGCTTCACTATCCGAGAGGTGCTCGACGAGGCGTAGGGCTTCGTCGGCACCTCCTTCTTTCTTGCGAAGCGCCTTGGCAACGGCCTGAACGTCGGGAGAGATGGCCTGCTGTTTCTGGCGCTGCATCTCGACGTTACATGCCTGTCTGGGTGATGCGCCCACCGGTGACGGGCAGATACGCGCCGGTGACATAGCTGGCAAGATGGGAAAGAAAGAAGACGCAGCCATTGCCGATCTCCTCGGCGCTTCCGTGGACGCGCAGGGGGATGGACTTGGCGAAGTTCTTGCTGCCCTCACTCTCCGTGTCCACTTTCTCGTCGGCCATCCAGCCCGGCGCGACCATGTTGACCGTGATATTCTCCGGTCCCAGCTCGGTGGCCAGTGAGCGGCTCATCCCGACCATTGCGCCCTTGCCCGCCGTGTACATGCTCCAGCCCGCTGGTGCCATGTTCCACAGCTCGGTGACGATATTCACGACACGTCCGCCGCCCTGCGCTTGGAAGTGAGGCCGCGCCGCAGTGAGCGTGTTGTAGACGGCTTTGACGTTGTAGTCCAGCATGTTCTGGTAGCCTGCCCAGCCATGCTCGCCCAGCTTGCCGGGCTGTGAGCCCGCAATCGCGTTGTTGATGACGCCATCAATGCGCCCAAAGTCCGTGACAATCGCGTCTATCATCGCCTTGACACTCGCCTCATCAGTGACATCGGCTTGATAGGCTTTTGCGCCGTTGCCAATCTCTGCCGCCACTGCCTCGGCTTTCTCCGCGCTCTTGCCGTAGTTCACCGCCACGTGCGCTCCCTCACGCGCCAGCACCCGACAGATCGCCGCCCCGATCCCACGCCCACCCCCGGTGACGAGCACGACTTTTCCTGAAAGAAGCATAAAAATAAAACCCTCCGCCGAAGAGTTCGGCGGAGGGGGCTTACTCTCCTGCGCTTGTTTTATTCTCCTGCGCTAAGTTTTGCTAGGCGCTCGTCGGCGCGGTGCTGGGCACGCTGGCGCTTGCTGTAGCGACCCTCTTGGTCGGCGTGCGTCCCTGAGCCACTCCTGTAGAGGGCAGCGATAAAGAGTGCCGAGGGCAGGCGCTTGAGTGCCTCGACTTGCTTGGTTGATTTTCTGGTGGCTATGCGTTTCATGATGATCTCCGTCTCCCCCTCTCTATCGCAGTGGGACACGCCGATGCTTAAAAAGTCGCAGCCCTATTTTAGAATGTCGTGCCAAAGAGGGAAGCGCCGGTGAGATCGGCTTCGGTAAGGTTTGCGCCTTCAAAGGCGGCCCCTTCCAAATCAGCATCGGTAAATTTCGCGCGGGTGCAGTTGGCGTTTTCTAAGTGTGCGTTGGAGAGATTGGCGCGGGTAAAGTCGGCGTCGGTGAGGTTCGCACCCTCAAAGTGCGCATCGCGGAGCCGGGCACCAAAGGCTCTCAGTCCCGTTAGATCCCGTCCGCGCAAGTTCACGCCGCGCAAATCCAGCCCCGCGAAGTTACGACTCGCAAGGGCACGCTCCAGCACCTTAGGATTGGTATTTGCGGCGATGTAGCGCTCCTCGCGCCACGGATCGGCGGCGTTGTGGTAGCCAATCTCGCCCTCCCAGTAGCCGAGGCGATCGTCCGAGAGCAGCTCGATCCGCTCCAGCCACTTGACCGACTTGTAGAAATATCGCCCCGGAGTCACGACCCGAACCGGTCCACCGTGAATCTCATCGAGTGGGGCACTATCGGCGGTGAAGGCAATCAAACATCCCAGCTCCAGCGCTTCGGAGAGCACCAGCGACGTGCTGTGCTCCCGGTCCGAGCGGGCGATAAAAGAGACAAACTTCGCGTCGGGGAGCGGCCCCCCGCAGAGCGCGAGCAGGTCGGCTAGCAGAATCCCGGTGAACGTGACGCCCAGCTTGCTCCAGCGCGTCACGCAGTGAATGTCGTGTGTCTGTGTCTCCTGTGGTAGCGCAAGTAGCTCGTCCAGCCCAAACACCCGCCGCTCCGTCACCAAACCGTGCACCGTCACCGTCCACGGCGACGAGTCCCCCGCACGCGGCGCTTTCTCCCCGACCACCGGCCACTTTCCCGGCGCAGCGAGTTTTTGATTAGGCGGCAAGCTCATGGGGGAATTGTACCTGGCTCAGAACCGTGCCAGTGGCTTCACCCCGCGCTGCGTCTCCGAGAGCGTTTTGATCTCTTGCCAAAGATCGTAGGCCAGCAGAGGCTCCCGTGCCCAAAATGTCGCGTGGTACTCACCCGAGCCGCCACCCCAGTCCCAGGTGTAGGCCCAGCCCGCCGTCTCCCCGAGGCGCACTAACTCGTGTAGATCGCTATGACGAGGGCTCTCTGGATAGTCTTCGGGGTGTTTTTTGAGCGGCTCTGTCCGATCCGCGAGCTGTCGCAGAATGGCCTTGGGATTTGCCAGCCCCGAGACAATATAGCCTGTGACAGGATCATCGTACTGCCCCGTGCCACAGAGTGTATGGAACGCCGCGCGGCTTTTACAGAGGACTAACCTGGAGTGAAAAGTTTGGCCATACTGATTTGTCCAATTCTGGCGACCCACCTCGGAGCACAAACTTAGGGCCTCGTGTTGATTTGTTGAGGCTTCCTCAAGTGCGCTAATGAGCAGATACGGCGGGTTCTGTTCGACCTCGCTCCTCCGCCAAGTCCACTCGCCCTCAATCTTATAGTCAAAGAAGGACGCGCCCTTGAGTTGCTCTTCTAAGTTCGTGAGGTTATTGTAGCGAGCCAGAATGAGCCGGTCGAGTGTCTTGCGCTTCTTCCACGTACGGGTCTGCTCCTGCGCGGCGCAATGGGCCGTAAGCGCATCGGCGAGGGCGGCATCTTCGGTGACAAAGGCGGTGATATGCTCGCTGTAGCTGAAGTCCCAAGAGCAGAGCGACCAGGTAAAGCGCTCGGCGAGAAGCTGGGCTTTTTTAATCAGCGCCTCCCTGTAGAGCGTCCCACTCGGAAACTCGACTGTGACTTCTGGCACTTCACCCCGTCGTGCTCCGTGGAGCACGCGGAGATTTGCCTTAGTTGTGGGGATGCTCTTGAAATCCTGCACCGAGAACGCGGGCTGGCCCTCGGCAATAATAAAATTCGTGAGTGCAGCTTCGATGAACTCACGATGAAATCGGGGACTGAAGAGGATCAGATGCATTGTTTGTTCTCGTAGATTTCCAACACGCGCTCAAAGACGGCATCGGAGTGTAGCCATTTTTGGTAGCTCTGGTAGCTCTCTGTTTTCTTGTCCCAAAAGGCATTTCCCCCGCCGTCTTCATGGAGCCTGAGCATGTTCTCCCGCGCTGCCTCTGCATCCTGCAAGAGAATGTTAAGACGCTCGGATAGGTCATTGAGCAGGCTTCCCATCCCGCAGATCCTATCGCCGATGTCCCACTGGGCCTCTTCGACAAACGAGGCAATCACGGTGTCCAGGTAGCCCTGGAAAGCCTCTCGGCGCAGCGTGGGCCAGCTCTGCCAGGCGTCTCGCGCCGCACTCTGGTAGACAAGCTCGGTGTTCAGACTGCTCATGTCGTTGTGAGTCAGCTCGATCAGCCGTGGGAAGAAGTAGGCGAAGCTATCTTCTACAATCGTGTTGAAGACTCCGTAGTGATAGTCCGAAAGCTCGTCGTCGGTGAGAGTACGGAGAGGCTTTGTGAGGAGCGGTGCGGTATCGAGCTGCTTGAAGGGGCTATGATGAATTATCGTGGGGCGGGGCGCATCTGCGAAAGTGGCGTAGAGCGTCTCAATGGCAGCGGAAACGGCGGCAGTCATCTGGCTGAAACTATACCGCCTTTGGGACAGGCGCGGTATCATGCCATGCAATGAAGCTACCCGGTGCTGAATATGCTGTAGTTCCCATAGAAAAACTTCGGGACTACTGCCTTGATCCTGAGCATCCCGAAGGACGGCACAAGGCTCGTGTTTTTCTATCGGCACTAGGACTGGCTCAGGAGGATCATGCAATTCTGGCAGAGTGTCTGGTGCGAGCGGCGGTAGAGGAAGAAGCCATTGAAGTAGGAGTAACACCCTATGGAGTTCGCTACACGGTTGATTTTCAGATGAGCTACCGAGGAAAAACGGCAAAAATACGAAGTGGTTGGATGGTACGGGAAGGGGAAGGCTTTCCACGGCTTACCTCTTGCTATGTGGATGTGTGAGGAAAACAGGGATGGAAACACTCAAACTTTTCGATGTAGTTGCACTTCTAAAGGATCGACCAGAAGAGGGGCTTGTGCGCGGCCAAGTAGGAACCATTGTAGACGAATATGCACCTGAGGTCTTCGATGTGGAGTTTTCCGATACACAAGGAAAAACCTATGCTATGGCCATCGTACCTGTCGCTGACCTGATGCGGCTCTGTCATCAGCTTTCTCAGGCGGCTTAGAATTCCCAGCCCCTCGCCTGACGTTTTGGAGCGCGGTATCATGGGATGCAATGAAGCAATACCATGTGGCTCTGGCGGGCGCGACGGGCGCGGTCGGGGCGGAGTTTTTGAAGTTGTTGGAGGAGCGGGACTTTCCGCTCGCCTCGCTGACCTTGCTGGCGTCGGCGCGCTCTGTGGGGA
>NZ_CBAYMC010000022.1:0-26829 GCF_964826245.1 Armatimonas sp.
GGCAGCCGCAACGGCACCCCCGTAGACACCGGCCTCGGCGGCTTCTTCTAAGCCTGTAGTATCGTCGCCCATCCTGCCCCACCTGCACCTCTATGGCTCTGTCTGGAAGTAGCGGTCCATTCCCGTCGTGAGGTCTTTGCCGCGATTGGCTCCCACGTACATGAAGCCGCTCGGCGTGCCCGCAGGCGAGTTGGTTCTACCGCGTCGCTCTCCCCAGGCATCGTAGCCATAATCCTGAGTCGCAACGGTTCCATTGAGTGAAGACCACTTGACAAGCTCGCCACGAACGTTCCAGTCAAGAGACATCGGCGCAAGGCCCATGCCCAGCGCCAAGGCCGAGCACAACCTGATACCAAACTAAAAAGAAAGTCAGAAAGAGCATCTTATGAAACTATCAATAAAGCTGTGATCAACTATAGTTTGTCTAGTTTAAAACCTTCAAAACTCTCGGATTTTAATAAAGATCCCAATTTTTCAGAGATGATGACATATCCTCCAAATACGCCATCGAACTTAGATATATCTGAGCCATCCCATAAATTATTATTAACGGTAGGAGGCTTTCCATAATCACTATATGTCTTCCTTCCACAACCATTGCACATATAAAGGATTTCGATGGGAGGATCACACAATGCCAATCCTGCATTTCCAATAATTTCAATTTCGTAAAAATCGTTTGAAATACTACCATTAATAATCACAGGATGAGCTTTCCACCCTGTAATAAATGATCTCATTAAAAATGAAATAAATCTTTGGCTCACAACGATTGCATTAGAAGAAGGCATTGTGAAATCACAAGAGCGACCACTTGCTGATTCTAAAGATAGAAAACCAACATCAACCCCTGGTTCGATATCCTGAATAAGCCATTCGCCTCCAAGATCATCCAGAATTTGTTTTTTAAGATCATTAAACTGATCTAATGAAATCGGCTTTTGACGACGAGAACCAAAATAACCATCAGGGTATTCCATCCTTAATCTTGAATTACTGTTACCCCATATTTGACCGCATATATCACAATATATTCCAGGCAGTCCTGAAAATCCAGCAATTGAAAACATGCCATCATCTAAAACATTTTCGATCATTCGATAAAATATCATTATTTACCAGTCTTCCAATATCTTTGGAATTTATAATGTCCAATTCCTGTTTGCGCACGCATTTTTTCCATTTGTGCAAACATGTCTAACATTGAAGCTTGTGGGTTTTCAGCAAAAAATTCTCTCCATTGATGGTTCCATGCTCCTCCTCGCGCACCACTAACCGATCTCCCATTTGGCAATGTTTTACCATGTAATGAATTATGCTTCGCTTGAGAAACTTTGACGGTGTAATTATCTATATCTAAACCAACACGATCCCAATGTGCTTGAAATTCTCCTGATTGCGGGAAAGTGTGATGTTGTGGCCGACACTGATTATGTACCCACAGCCAGCCATCCGTTCGCTCATCTTGCCGTTTGACTCCTCCAACAAAGTAGCTATGTGTACCCTCAACCTCAAAGTTATAGACAGTGGCAGGCTTCTCCTTCGTCTCGATCCGAACAATCTTCAACGACGGCCCCGCACGCGTTACAATCGCGTTGCCTATCGCCAGCCGACCCGCAGGAGTCCAGCCGGTGCCTTCGACGTAGAACGGGTGCTCGGGTGTGGTTTCGACGTGTGTGCCGCCTTCGACCTCGATCACCAGCGTGGATGGCGCGGTTCGCACCTTCGTACTTACCACACTCTGTTTGATGATCTTGCCTGTCGCCTCATCTTTGGAGAGAACCTTATCGCCCGCTTTAACCTCCTCAATCGCCTTGCTACTGCCGTCAGCCATCAGAACGAGAGTGCCAGCAACGAAGCATTTACCTTCTGTAGCCTCGACTGCCGCTGTCGCCGCCGCTGCTGCTGCTCCCTTACGAGGAAATTTGGGTAACTTAGGGAAGTACTTGGGCGTGGGAACTTTCTTCAGACCGGGAGCCAAGGTCATCATGGAGCCCATCAACGAGTTGCCAAAAGCACGCGGATCATCCGAACCAAGCCCCATGAACATGTCCATGAGACCTTTACCGGCCATGCTCGCGGCGGCTCCAAGACCACAACGATACGCAACACCCCCAAGACCTATCATGCCATTGACGGCATTCACCGGGTTAAGAGCATCGCCGTACCCTGCAAAAATCTGCCCGACATCGCCTAGATAGCTGCCCGTTTGGTAGAGTCCGAGTGGGTCTGTGAAGTTGATGGGATCGTTTCCGCAGTAGGCGTAGAAGTTGCTGCCGCCGCTAAAGCCAATCGGGTCTTCGCTGTTGAACCTTCCTAAGCCCGGCGAGTAGTAGCGGTTGCGGGCATAGACCAAGCCGCTTTCGTCGTGCTCCAGGCCCGTGAAGCCGTAGTTCTGACCGCCGAAGCTGTTGGAGCCGCAGGGCAGAGCCCCTTCAGCGATGCGATCGCCAAAGTTGCACCGTAAACCTCGCTTCCAACCCCCTCCTTGCCTTTAGGTGAGGAGGGGGCAGGGGGAGGAGAGGTGACGGGAGGAGAGGTGACGCTAGGAGAAGTAGCTACCGGGTGCGGACGAGGGCGGGGTTGCCGCTGAAGAGCTGCTTGGCGACACGCTCGACATCGGTGCGCTTGACGGCTTCGATACGGCGGGTGAGCTCGAGCTCGAAGGCGGCTCCTAGCCCACTAGACTCTGCCCAGGCAAGCGCACGGGCGCGGTTGAGAACGAGCTGGCGCTGCTGGGTGTGCTGGGCAAGTAAGAGATTCTTAGCCCGCAGAAGCTCCGAGTCGGCGATGGGCTTGCGGGTTGTCTCATTGAGCACGTTCAGAAGTGCTGCTTTCATCACGCCCGGGTCTTGATTCCCCAGAACATAGGCCATCCAGAGCGTACTGTCTCGGGCAGGCAAGAGCTGAGAGCGCACTTCGTAGCCCACGGACTCCGTGTCACGCAGCCGGAAGAGCCGGCAGGCTTTCCCCAAACCAAGTACCGCATCGAGCACAAGAAGCGCGGCCCAGTCGGCGCGCGACTCCGGGTTGCTCATGCCAGGGAAGAGATAGGCCACGCCGAGAGCCGCGACCCCAGGAGGGGTTCCACGGAGCGCCTGGTCACGCAAACCTGCGGGAATAGACTCGGTGACCGGGAGCTTCTCCTTCATGCCTACCGCTCGCCGGTTCCAGTCCCCGACACTCAGGCTTATCTCCACCCAGCGCCGTGCCACGTCGGGCTCAAACTTCCCGATCACCGCAATACTCGTTCGCTCGGGCGTGCAGAAGCGCGTGTAGACCCCACGGACATCTGCCACACTCGCGTGGCGCAGGCTGGCCTCGTCGCCCTGAACACTCAGCTCCGTCCCTAGCGCTCGTGCCCGAAGTGCGAGGAGGAGCTTGGGAACCAGCTCTTCTTCAAAAAGTGCCACCGAGCGGAGCTGATCGGTGCGCGCCTGCTCCAGAGACTCGTCGGTAAAGCGAGGCTGCGCCAGGGAGTTCATCAAGAGAGTCTGGGTGGACTTGATCAGCCCCTCTTCCGTGGGAGGTGAGACACTCCAGGCAGAGAGCTGGTTGCCGTCGTAGCCCGTTCCCAGTGCTCCAAAAGCGTCCACATCGCGCTGGAGAAGCTCAGGTGTGCGCCCTTGGGAGTCCATCCCGAGCATGCGTGCTAGCAGCGTCACCACACCGGGCTGTCGCCGTAGCTCCACCCCGCTGATACGCACACTCACCGCCACCACGGTCGCGGGCGCACTAGCATCAGGGACGATCACGAGAGACGTCCCACTAGGCAAGCGAATCGGCTCAATGGTGGTCTGGCGCATTAGCGTTGTCCTCCTCTGAGCTCGCCCTCAGGGGGCAGGGGCGGGTTTGGCCCTAGGAGCGCCACGGCTCTTAAGTTCCGGTGAAGAGTCGTGCGCAACAGCCCTTGGAGCGTCTCTCCGCGCACTTGGGGCACTTGCTTCTCCAGCTCATCTTCCAGCCCCGGCGTGTCCAGAGCATCGTAGAGCGTGAGCCGCCGCGCGAGGCCATCCACACTCGCCTTCTCCGTGACGATCTTTCCGAGCACCGCCCGTCGTCCTGCCTCAAGCTCCGCCGCACTGAAGCCATCTTCAAAGACCCGCTGAAGCTCGTCCAGAACGGCAGTTTCCAAGCGCCCCGCATCCCGTGCGAGCCCTGTCACGGCGATATAAAACAGCCCCCCACAGCGCTGGGGAACCCACTCCGCCCGCACCCGTAGCCCCACGCGCTGCTTGCCCAGCAGGGCAGTCCCAAGGCGACCCGCATCTCCCTGCACCAGAATCTCCGCCAGGACGGCCAGGCTCGCCGAGGCGTTCAGATCCGCGACGGGAGGGGTGCTCCAAGCCAGGACAACCGTGGTCAGCCGACGGCTTGCCGCTGCCGTGTCCGCTCCTGCCCGGTGCCCCAGCCCATCCCGTGAGGAGGGCACCAAGAGTGTCTGGCGCAGCGGACGAACCACGGGACTCATGCGTGGCCCTGCAAAGAGCTCCGCCGCGGCGGCTTCGACCTCGGCGGTCACCACTGGCCCCACCACACACAGGGTCATTCGTGCCGGGCGGTAGCACGCCACATGCACGGACTGAAGATCCTCTGCCGTGAGTTTTTGCACCACGCGCCACTCGCCAAAGAGCGGCATCCCATAGGGCTCCCCGGGCAGATGCAGCACACGCAGAGCGCTGTCCAGCCCCAACCGCAGAGGATCGGCGAGCTCTAGGGCCATCTCGGCCTCCACCACTTTTTTCTCCGCCTCGATATCTCCCTCACGAAATGCAGGACGCAGTGTCAGCTCCGCCAGTGCCGCCACGAGAGGACGCCAGTTCGGCGGTGCGACCGTGGTCTCAAAGACAGTCATGTCTCGCAGGGTGCGGGCAGCCACTTCGCCTCCCAGTGTCTCGGTAAGCTGGTCAAATGCGCCAGGGGTCTTGGCAGCGGAGCCTTTGAAGACCATGTGCTCGATAAAGTGCAGCGTGCCACTGCGGGCGGGGTCTTCATCGCCACCGCCCACGCGCACGGCAAGGCTCACACCCACCAGTGCCGCCTCGGGCCTCTCCACCACAATCAGGCGCAACCCCGAGGGCAAGACACGCCGCTGAGGGGTTCCTGGTAGCTCCACGGGTTTTTCCGTTTTCCGTTTTTCCTGCGCAGAGGCCAGACCGAGCGGTATACTTGCATAAGTACCAATGACTGTGAGAAAATGACGACGATTCACCAAATAGGATTCGCCATTTCCCTCCGAAATTCCTGCCATGATTGAAGCCCTCCAAAACCTGATTGAGCCCCGCCACCGTAAGAACATAGACTGGATTCTGATCCTGTGTGTTGTCCTGATCATGTGTGCGAGCCTCGCCACGATCTACTCCGCTTTCGCAGGGCACTTTGGCCCGGCCAGTGGGATGAAACAGATGGTCAAGCAAGGTTTTTTCTACGTGTCGGGGTTGGTGCTCATGCTCTATATCTCCACCCGTGACTACCGTAGCTTCCCACGCAATGCCAATGTCCTCTACGGGGTCAATATTGCCTTGTTGCTTCTTATACGCGTCATCGGACAGGAGAAAAAAGGAGCAGCACGCTGGATCAGTATCGGGGACTTTCAGTTCCAGCCCTCCGAGCTGGCTAAGATCATCACTATCCTGACACTTGCCGCGTTTCTGGTTCATGTCGGCTCTCGCATCAAAGAGCTGCCCGTCTTTCTCCAGTCTCTGGCCCATGTGGGAATTCCGATGTTTCTGATCAAGATTCAGCCGGATCTGGGAACGGCCCTTGTGCTCGGTGCGATCTGGCTGGGGATGGTTTTTCTGGCAGGCGCAGACTGGAAACATCTCCTGGCGGTTCTCTTAGCCGGGATGCTTCTCCTCGGAGTTGGCTGGAAAACGGGCAAGGGACTCGATAAGTTCCAGCAGGATCGCATCAATGTCCTGTTCATGTCCCGCAAGAACATGAGCAAAGCCCAGCGAGACCTAGCCTATCAAGCCGATCAGGGAATTGCCGCCGTCGGGGGCGGCCAAGTGACCGGGCAAGGTTTCCGGCAGGGACTCCAGACCAGCGCAGGTTTCGTGCCGGAGAACTGGACGGACTTTGCGTTTTCCGCCTTTGCCGAGGAGCAAGGCTTTGTGGGCAGTGTCGCTCTCATTGCGCTCTATCTGCTCGTGATCGCGCGTGGGCTCCTGTGTATCGCGGAGAGCGAGGATCTCCTAGGGCGGCTGATTGTAGGGGGAGTGGTGAGCTACCTTGGGTTCCACGTCTTTGTGAATGTTGCGATGAACTGCTCCCTCGCCCCGGTAGTGGGAATTCCACTCCCTCTCTTTAGCTACGGCGGCACAGCCGCTTGGATCAACTGTACCGCCTTAGGGATACGTCTCTCCGTGCGCATGCGCCGCCGCAAGCTCCAGTTCTAGCCTTCTAGGGGGCGGCGCTGACGGTCACACTGGCGCTACCGGACTTGCTACTCGCCGTGTGCGTGAAGGAAATGAGAACCGGGCTACTGGTCAAAGCCAAGCCCTTGATCTTCCCACTGGAGTCCACCGAGACCAGCGCACTGTTGCTGGATGCCCAAGTGCCGGGCTCTAGCGGCAAGATCGTCCCCGAGCTGTCTTTTAAGATCGCCTGAAGCGTCGTCTCGCCGTTGACTTGCAGCGATGTGCTCGCCGGGTTGATGGTGACGCTATTGACCGTGGCCGCGCTGACCGTCACACTGGCCGTCCCGACCTTGCCACTGGCGGTGTGCGTAAACGTGATACTGGTTGTTCCCACTTTAAGCGCGGTGACTTTCCCCGTGCTGTCCACACTTGCCACGGTCGCATCTGAGGAGGCCCAGGTGCCAGGACCGGAGGGAAGTGCGCCGCCGGAGGCATCCCGTAGCGTGGCGGTGAGAGTCTTGGTCTGGGCGACCGTCATGGGGTTGGACGTCGGTGTCACCTCGACCCGATCCACAATTCCCGCCGCCGCATTGGTCACGGTCACCAGCGACGAGCCAGACTTGCCCGACTCGGTATCGGTAAACGTAATATTGGTTGCACCCTCTTTAACCGCCGTCACCTTGCCACTGGCATCCACGCTCGCGACGCTTGCATCGCTCGATGCCCAGCGGGTCTTGCCGGTGGTGAGAGGCACTAAGTTCCCCGCCGCGTCTTTGGCAGCGCCTGTCAGGGTCTGCGCGGAGCCAGGACGGATACTGGCGCTAGCCGGGCTTACCTCAACACGATCCACCGTGCTCGCCAGTGCGATCTGTAGATTGGTCTGGTTGCCGCTGGAGACCCCCACTTTAACCGTGGTCGAGGCCAGCGCCACGCCTTGAGCATCAGCGGCAGGAAACGCACGCGCCTCCACGTTCAGATCGCCGGGCTGGAGCCCAAAGAAAACCAAGGTACTGAAGCCGCCCGTAGTGGGTCTATTGGCGACGCGGAAGGTCTTGAAGCCCCCAGCATCTTGCACCTCAACCCGCACGCTCTTCGTGGCATCAGGGAGAAGTCGCGAGACCTCGGGCCACTGGATTCGCATCTGCAAACCCGTCGCCGGAGCTGTCAGAGAACTACCCGAGCCCCCACAACCACTCAGGCTCAGCGAGGCCACACCACAAGACATCATCAAAAAAGCTGCTACCGTCACTCTCATACCCTGCTATTCGTCACAGGCACACGGGATTCCTGCCCCCCTAACCCCCGCCCGGCGGGGGAACAATAAAGAATTTTGCAGACTTTATCAGAATCGTGGGTTCCCAACCGTTCTAGAAGTGATGAGATCAAAACCGAGATACTGGCGTGGCGCTTCGCCAGAGCTACAAACCGGACTCCGCTTTCGCCGCCAGTATGCCTATGAAGTCTACATCTTCGATTTCTACTGCGCAGAGTTCAGGCTAATTGTGGAGGTAGATGGGGGCTACCACCATGAATCCTTCCAGTCCGAAAAAGACGGAGAGCATGATGCCTACCTTGCAGCCTTAGGATTTCGCATCGTTCGACTCACCAATGAGGAAGTTCTCTACCAGCTTCCCGTCGCCCTCCACAAAATCCAAAATTCCCTCACAGAATGGTTCCCCCGCCCGGCGGGGGTTAGGAGGGAAGCTGATACAATAACCACCGACAAAACTATGGATAAGATTCTTCTCTCTCTTCCCAAAGGCGAGCGTGTTGGCATTGCGTTCTCAGGCGGCCTGGACACGTCGGCGGCGATTGCTTGGATGCGGCATCATGGCGCGATCCCCTACACCTACACGGCGCATCTGGCCCAGCCCGATGAAAAAGACTACAACGATATTACAAAACGTGCCGACGAGTACGGCGCGGAGAAGTCTCGGCTGATTGACTGCCGCGAGCTGCTGGTTCACGAGGGGCTCATCGCGCTCCAGTGCGGGGCGTTTCATATCTCCACGGGTGGCAAGACCTACTTCAATACCACTCCGCTGGGCCGCGCGGTCACGGGGACGCTGCTTGTTAAGGCAATGGAAGAGGACGATGTCCATATCTGGGGCGATGGCTCCACGTATAAAGGCAACGACATCGAGCGGTTTTACCGTTATGGCCTGCTGGCAAACCCCGCGCTCCGTATCTACAAGCCCTGGCTGGACCAAGACTTTGTGACCGAGCTTGGCGGGCGTAAAGAGATGAGTGAGTGGCTGATCGCGCATGGCTTTGACTACAAGATGAGCACCGAGAAAGCCTACTCTACGGACTCGAATATCTGGGGCGCGACCCACGAGGCCAAAGAGCTAGAGTTCTTGAGTAAGGGCCTGCGGATTGTCGAGCCGATCATGTCCGTCAAGCACTGGGATTCGAGCGTTGCGATTGCCCCGGAGGAAGTGAGCATTCGCTTTGAGGAAGGCTTTCCGGTCGCGCTCAATGGCCAGAGCTTTGAGTCGCCCGTGGAGCTGGTGATGGAGGCAAATCGCATCGGGGGGCGGCACGGCCTCGGCATCTCCGACCAGATCGAGAACCGCATTATCGAGGCCAAGAGCCGGGGAATCTACGAAGCCCCCGCGATGGCGCTGCTCTTTATCGCCTACGAGCGGCTCCTCTCGGGCATCCACAATGAAGGGACGATTGACAACTACCGGACACTAGGCCGCAAGCTCGGGCGGCTTTTGTACGAGGGCCGCTGGTTCGACCCGCAAAGCTTAATGCTACGCGACACGCTGCAAAAATGGGTGGGGCGCGCCGTGACAGGAGAAGTGACCCTAGAGCTACGGCGCGGCGACGACTACTCAATCTTGGACACCTCTGGCCCGCACCTGACATATCATCCCGAGCGCCTTTCTATGGAGCGTGTCGAGGGCGAAGCCTTCTCCCCGCTGGACCGTATCGGGCAGCTCCAGATGCGCAACTTAGACATTCTAGACTCCCGCGAGAAACTCGCTGTCTACCAGGAAGCAGGCGTCCTGCCCCCCGGCGGCGGCATCGGCGGTCTGCTGGAGTAAACCGAACCATCCAGACGGCACGATCTCACGCCCACTAGCGAGCAAGTGTGAGAAGGAACACGGAGGGGGAGGGCGAATCTAAGGACAGAATGCCAACGCCTGCCATGCCGATTCCCCTGGGGGTCTGCGTCCTGCCCGCCCCCAACCCCAACGCCGCCCGCGCCGTGCGCTACCCGGAATATATCCACGAGATTCTTGGTCATGTGGGCCTCTGTTACGCCGCCATTCCCTACACGGACCTCGAAGCGGCGCTCCCATCGCTCAAGCTTCTTGTCACGGTCGGCGAGGGCAAGCTCCCCGACGCC
This sequence comes from Armatimonas sp., assembly GCF_964826245.1. Classification (NCBI taxonomy): domain Bacteria; kingdom Bacillati; phylum Armatimonadota; class Armatimonadia; order Armatimonadales; family Armatimonadaceae; genus Armatimonas; species Armatimonas sp. Next base: position 9,718 of record NZ_CBAYMC010000022.1, read on the forward strand.
GTCCGTGCCTGGGTTGAAAACGGCGGCGCGTGGCTCTCGCTCGCGGGCCTCTGCGGCCTCGGCGACCTGCTTGGCGCGGAGCCCCTCCTCGCCACCTACAGCCTCTGGGCCAGCGGACTACGCTCCCTAGGTGAGGGGTACCTGCCCCCCCCTCCCCCGTCCGACGGGGGAGCCGATACCCACGCTTGGCAGGGGCTAGGGGGCGGGCTGCACTTCTTCGGCGGCCTCGCCGTCTCCCCAACCGATGCAACTGTCCTCGCCACCTGCAGCGACTCCCACGGGCGGCCCAGCGAGCTCCCCGGAGTTCTCGCCAAGGGTAAGTGTCGCCTGATCGCGCCCGATCTGGTGGGCTCGGTGGTCCATATCCAGCAGGGCCGCGCCATCACCCGCGATGGCATCCCCAGCAGCGATGGTACCGGCCCGACCCACGACGGTGTGCTCAAGTCCGACGATGGGCAGGCTCTCGACTGGCTCCTCGACCGAGCACCCGTTCCCGGTGTCCCCGGCCTGAGCGGCTTTCTCACGCCGGTCGCCGATGCCTGGGTGGAGCTGCTTCTCCAGAACATCTTCGCGCTGGCGAGCCTCCAAAATCTTGCCCTGTCCCTGCTCTGGTACCACCCCGACGGCGCGATTGCCCAGGGCCACCTCTCCCACGACACCGACGGCAACAACCCGCTCGATGCCGAGGCACTCTTGACGGCATTGGAAGAGGCCGATGCGCCCGGAACCTGGTGCGTGATCCTGCCCGGCTACGAAGCAGAGCTTATGGCGAAGATTGCCGACGCCGACCACGAGCTCGCCACCCACTACGATGCCCTCGATCACCCGTGGAGCGAAGACGAGTTCCGCAGCCAGCACGAGCGGCTCGTGGCGCTGTTTGGCGAGATCCCGGTCACCAACAAGAACCACTACCTGCGCTGGCAAGGCGATACCGAGTTCTACGGCTGGCTGGAGCGGGTCGGCATCCAGCTCGACCAGTCCAAGGGGACGTCGAAGACGGGTGAGGTCGGCTTTAACTTTGGCACCTGCCATCTCTACCGCCCGGTCGCCCCCGATGGCACCGTGCTTCCCGTCTGGGAGCTGCCCACGCCCACGCAAGACCTCTGCATCTTCGCCCCGCCCGAAGTGGCAACGCCAATCCTAGATGCCGCCATGCGCTACCACGGCATTGCGCACTTTCTCTTTCACCCCGCCCACATGCGCAAGCCCGGAGTCGCCGACGCGCTCCAGGCCGTGGTCGCCGAAGGCAAGCGGCGCGGCATGGTCTGGCGGACGGGCAGAGAGCTCGTCGAGTGGGAACGCGCCCGCCGCGCCGCTTTCTGGATCAACGCAGAGGAGCTTGAATTTCCCGAGTCGCTGCCTGGCGCAACTATCCTGACACTCGACCCAACCGGCGACGTGGAGCGCTGGGGATGGTGGTTTGCCATCTCCGCGCCATCTCCCCGCGCTCCGCGCGACCCTCTTCCTGATTCCCGCTCCGCGGAGGAAGAGGGTGTGGGTGGAGGTTTATGATGGGAACGGTCACCTACATTCCGGATGATCCGCAACGTTCTTGCATCATCGGGATTCATATCACGGCATCACTTCCACTTGCGGAGCAAAATGCTCTTCGGGAAGTTCTGGATACACTCATTGAAGTTACCAAAGATTTGGCCCCGCTATTAGGTGCCGCCTACCACACCGTTGTAGCCCCTCGTGGCTATATTGGCGAAATTATTCAATTCCTCAAAGAGCTGAACTACCCGCAAGATACAAAAGCCCTCACAGACTTTCTCATACAACACTACTATATCCCTCATACCAAGCGCTATGGAAGAGTTCCCTACGATCTTGAACCCGATCAGCTCGATGATTTCGTCGCTGCAATAGTCCCCCGCGGCAAGGTAAAGCAAGCAAAACTCAAAGAAGCGCTCCAACAAACCCTCTTCCTAGCGACGAAGGAGCGACACAGGAAGAGGGTCGGCGAGGAACGAGCCGGGGAGATGGCCAAACCTGGGGAGATGGCCCAACCATGAACAACACACCCTCACTTTTTGGTGGCGAGAAAGCCAAACAGACACCCTACGGCGTGGGCGAGCCGCGCTACGGCGACGACGAGCTGCGTGAGCTTCAGGAGGCGCTGGCACAGAACACACTCTTTTATGCCCAGGGCAAGAAGGTCAAGCTCCTAGAGGCAGAGTTCGCCGAAAAATACGGGGCCAAGCACGCAATCACCTGCACCAGCGGCACGGCGGCGATCCACACGGCGCTGATGGCACTCGGGATCTCCCCCGGCGATGAGGTGGTTGTCTCCCCGATCACGGACATGGGGACGATCAGCCCGGTGCTGTTTCAGGGCGCGATCCCCGTCTTTGCCGATCTGACGCCCCATGGCTACACGCTCGACCCCGAGTCGGTGGCGGCACGGATCACCCCAAAAACACGCGCGATTATCGCGGTGCACCTCTGGGGCAACACGTGCGATCTCGATGCCCTGCAAGCCCTCTGCGACCGGCACGGTATCTTCCTGATCGAGGACGCCGCCCAGGCGTTTGGCGCGACCTACAAGGGCTGCCCGGTCGGGACACGCGGTGCGGTGGGCTGCTTCTCCTTCAACGAGTTCAAGCATATCTCCTGCGGCGACGGTGGCTTGGTCCTCACCGACGACGACGCGCTGGCAGAAAAACTCCGCCTCGCCACCGACAAGGGCTACAACCGCCGCCCCGATGCCCTCGTGCGCCAGCCGACCTTCCTCGCCAATAACTACCGCATGACCGAGCTCCAGGGTGCGGTCGCGCGGGCGCAGCTGCGCAAGCTGGATGGGATTGTGGAGAAGCGTCGCGCGTGGTGCAACCGGCTGACCGCCAAGCTCCTCGGCACACCCGGTATCACGCTCCCGGAGGCGACGCATGGCGTCGATCCGTCGTGGTGGTTCTATCTCCTGCGTGTCGTCCCCGAGACGCTTGGCACCGATGCCGACGGCCTCACCAAAGCGCTCGCGGCGGAGGGCGTCCGCGCCGGAGCCCACTATATCGGCGACCCCATCTACCGCTACCCCATCTTCACCGGCAAGAGCGCCTTCGCCCACGCCCCCCACGCCTGCGATAGCGTGGACTACACAGCGCAGCGCTGCCCGGTCGCGGAGCAGATTCTCGAAACCGGCGTCATGATCCCCGTCAACGAAGCCAACACCGAGACCGACGCCGACGAGGTGGCGTTTGCGATCCAGAAGATTGCAGCGTGGTACGGAAGATGAGCCATCTCCCCGCCCTTCCGGCCATCTCCCCGGCTCGTTCCTCGCCTCCCCTCTTCCCCTGCCACTCGTTCCTCGTTGGGAAGAGGGGCTGTAGAATGGTGCTGGAGTAATACCTATGGATAGCTTGCTCAAGAATGCAGCGTGTGTCATTCCACAACCAAAGACGAAACAGCTTCTCCCTCTGTTCTGGCTAACCGAGTCACGTCTCCTGGTTCAAGAGAGGCGCCCAACGGGATCTCCACCTCAGGTACGCACCGGAATACTGGATATTCCCAGTGGCAAAACCACCTACCCGGCTTCTGTCCCGCGTTATCTCCAAGGTAGCCTTTCACCGAATAAAAAATGGGTTCTTTGTGAGCCCCCCACTCAGTGGGATTACGAGGGAGTTCTTTGGGTGGAGGCAGTCTCACTTAATGGTCAGCCCACACAACGATGGACCTACGAAAAACCAGAGCTTGGTTTCCAAGTTTTCAAAACCTCGAATTTTTTCTGGTTGCCTGATGGACGTAGCTGGGTATTGCTAGCATATGCCTCAACAAATAAAGGAAACCTTATCTACGCGCTCACGGGCAACTGGACAGAGAAACCATACATTAAAGTCTTTCCATTAGGGCTATCGCAGGACGACATTTCTCCCAGCACAAATACACAATCGGCGCACCTACATTGGGAGTTACGCCTCTCCCAAGGCGAGCGCTCTCAACGGGAGTTCCCCCCGAAAGGCACACAGCTCCAGTGGCTCCCGAGTGGCAAGAAGCTCAGCTTTCAGTACGACAACGCACTCTGGGTGGTGCCCGATGCACCACCCAAGCAACCACAAATCATCTAACCCTCCCCTCTCTCCGCCCTGCCTCCGCAGGGTTGGGAGGAGGGGCAGGGGGAGGAGGGAACCATGAAACCAACACTTTTAGGACAGCCGTGCCAGGCACGCAATGTACACGCCGGGGTGATTGTCAACGACAAGGGCCGCGAGTGGTTTGTCATCACCAACATGAACGAAGCATCGAACATGGAGCTGATTATGATCGACGCCCAGCGGGATGTGGCCGAGGTGCACCGGGCTCCGGCGGGCTCGGGGGCGTGGGCACTGGAAAAACTATCGGAGACCCTGCTGGCCGTGGGGACCTATTTTGACGGCATGTTCATGCTCTTTGATGTCAGCAAGCGCCAGTGGGTCAAGACCGCCAAGTTCCCCGGCGAGGACTATATCTGGAACTTTGGAATCGGCAAAGACGGGCGGCTCTACGGCGGGACGTATCCTGGTGGCAAGCTGGGAGCGCTGACGGTCGAGACCGGCGCGGTGGAGGACCTGGGGGCACCGACCAAGGCAAGCGGCAACCTCTACCTGCGCTATGTCTCCGCACTCCCCGACGGGCGGCTCTTCTGCCAGTTTGGCTTTGGCAAGCCCGAGACGCAGGTCTTCGATCCGGCGACCAAGGCGTTTACCAAAGCCCCCGACGCGCTCCAAGGTGCGAGTATCGGGGTGGCATGGAACGGGTACTTTCTGGTCGGGGCGAAGGCGTTTCGGATGCCGGACTTGGCAGAGGTGACGCCGCTGCCGTTCCCGGAGCCCGATCCCAAGGACGGTGCCTGGAACGTCGACACGCGCCTCACCGACTCCAAGACCCTGATCCTGCGACAAGGGCAAAAAGTCTGGCGGTTTGTGGCGGGGGAGAAGAAGCTCACGCTCGCGCTGACCCTCACCGAGAACTCCGGCGGGCTGCTGGCGCGCAACGACAAGGGGACGTTCTTTGGGGTGCGCGGCCAAGACTACTTCACCCTTTTCACCCTCGGGGGACGCAAGCGCAAGCTGGAGTTGAAGCGTATCCCCGGCCCCGCCGCGCCGCGCCCGACACACTTTCTGCGAGTCGATGACCGCGGGCGGCTCTGGGGCGGCCCGACCTTTGGGCAGACGCTCTTCTACCTCGACACCAAGACCGGCAAGCTCACCAATACCCGCACGATCTCCGACCAGGGCGGCGAGGTCTACGATGCGGCCATCCTCGACGGTATCTGCTACGCGGTGGCCTATGTCGGCGGCGAGGTGATCCGCTTCGACCCCGATGCCAAGTGGAACCAGGTAGAGCATGTCAATCCCAAGACCATCTTCCGGGTCGGGCCGGACTACATCCGCCCCAGCGCCGGGGTCTGTGTCGGCGACGATGGCAGGCTCTACGCGGGCTGGCTGGCCAAGTACGGCGAGTACGGCGGGGCTGTCAGTATCACCGATCCCAAGACCGGCAAGTCCGACGTTCTCAAGAACCCGCTGGGGCCGCAGGGGATCAGTGGGGTCGCACCCGTCGGAGTGGGGCAGGTGCTGATCGGCACCAGCACCGAGGCCAATGGGCTCTCCGCACAGAAAGGCGTCCCCGTAAAAGTCGGGCTCTGGGACCTGGCACAAGGAAAGGCACTCTGGACCCACGAGTTCCCCGATGTAGCATCGGTCTACGGCCTCCTCTACGACTCCCACACCAAGCTCGCTGCGTGCGCCTACCGCAACAAGCTCTATATCTTCGATCCTCAGAAAGGCGAGCTCAGTGCCCCCGCGATTGAGAAGCTCAGCAGCCGCCCCATCCTTGGCGAGCCCGGGACGGTTCTCTACGCCGACGGCAACACGCTCTTGTCCTACTCCCTCACCACCAAAGAGAGCCGTGAGCTCGCCAAGCTCCCGGCCAAGATCGGCTCGATCGCCTACGGCGGCCCGGAGAAGAGAGTCTTTGTCGCCTGTGGTGTCGATGTCTACAGCCTCCAGTAGACCCCGCTCTCCCGCGCCATGAGCCGCTCCGCCACAAAGAGGCGGCGGAGCGTCGCGACATCGTCGTGGAAGGGGCGCAGCTTGGCGCTGAGCTCCACCTCGGTGTAGCGCACACCCGGCTCAAACTCCGCCACGAGCCGCTCCAGCACGATCCGCTGCTTCTTCTGCCGCGCGGGGATCGTCGTGAGCCGCCCGTTCTCAAAGAACGCATCCAGCACTTTCTTAGCGAACTTATCGGCGGGCTCCTCCGCCTCCATCAGCGCCTTCAGCCGCTCCCCCAGCCCCTCACCCAGCGCGTCCACGGCCTCAGAGCGCGCCTGATGCACTCGGCTCAGCGTCTCCACCAGCCCCGCCTCGCGTAGCTTGCTGATATGGTGCGTAATCGTCGGCTCCGACAGCCCCAGAGCCGCCGAGAGTTCCTCGCCCGTCTGCGGCTCGCGCAAGAGCAAGCCCATGAGCCGAAGCCGGGTCGGCTCCCCCAGCGCCTTCAGCTGCCCTGCTAGTGTTCCAATGGTCTCTATCATTTCAACATCCATCTAATCATATAATTAGACAGATGACAAATAATAAAATTAGACAAACATAAAAAAGCCCCTCTCCCAGCGAAGAATGAGCGACTGGAAGAAGGGTTGGGGAGAGATTGGCTACGCGCCTAAACCGGCTCCACTTGCCCTTGCGGGCTCGACCTGGCGGCGGGCGCGGCGCTCTTTGACGAGCTCGTCGGTGGCGAGGGCCTTGAGCGGATCGGCGGGGCGACCGATTTCTTCGCGGGTGGCAGCGAGGATCGGGCGGACATCGGTCTCGTAGGCATCGCGGAGAATCGCGTGTGCCCCCATGACGTCACCGGCCACCTGCATCTCGGCGAGGGCGGCGCGGTCTACCAGCAGCGCCTTGGCATAGGCGGTCTGGACATTGAGCACGGAGAGTACCATGGCCTCGATCTTCTTCTCCACCACGTGGCTCTGATCTAACATATACGCCGTCTGGAACGCCGTCTTGCCGTCGTTGCCGTTGATCAGCTCATGGAAGATGCAGAACAGCGCGTAGGGGTTGGCGCTCCCCACGATCAAATCATCGTCGGCGTAGCGGCGATCATTGAAGTGGAAGCCCCCGAGGCGGCCCTCGGCAATCAGCGTGGCGACAATGAACTCGATATTGGTGTAGTGGCCATGGTGCCCCGTGTCCACCAGCACTTTGGCACGCTCACCCAGCTTCTGACAGACCGTGAAGCTTGTGCCCCAGTCGGCTAGATCGGTGTGGTAGAACGCGGGCTCGAAGAGCTTGTACTCCACCAGCATCTCGCCATCCTCGGGCATCGCGGCGTAGCCCTCGGCAAGCGAGTCGATCAGGCGCTGGCGGCGGCTCTTGATATCGTCCTGGCCGGGATAGTTCGTCCCATCAGCCAGCCAGATGCTCAGCAGCTTGCTCCCGGTGACTTCCATGATCTCGGCGCACTCTTTGAGATGCGCGACGGCTTTTTTGCGGATCGCCGGGTCGGGGTTGCAGACCGAGCCGAGCTTGTAGTCGTGGTCCTGGAAGAGATTTGGGTTGATCGCCCCAATCGCAACGCCTTCGCTCTTGGCGAACTCCGCGATATCGGCCCAGGTCTTGCCGGCAGGCGGCAGGTCCCAGGGAATGTGGACGGCAACCGTCGGGCAGACCCCCGTGAGGCGGTGCACCGTCGCGGCATCCTCGATCTTCTCGTAGATATCACGAGCGACTCCCGGCTCGGGGAAGGCTCCGAAGCGGGTACCCGCATTGGCAAAGCCCCAGGAGGGCAGCTCGATAGGAAGGGCGCGCAACGCGGCGCGGATTTGCTCTTGGCTCATGCCCGATGATTCGTGGCCGGCGCGGCGTTTTCCTGCCGCCGATTGGAAATCGGCGTCTGCAATGGCGTTCCGCCACAAAGCCCGTGCCGGGCTCCCGAATTTATCCCCAGCTTCCGAGACCAAGGTCGTAGAGCGGCTGAAGCGGATCGCGGGGTTTCTGCGTCTTTTGCCAAGGCCAAAGACGCTTTGGAGAAGTTAATATCGGGGCCAGCAAGGCCGTCAAAGTCGTTTCAACGTCTGTAGGTATCCGCTCGTCCAAGTGCTGTATCTCCTCCAGAAGCCGGGACGTTGCGGCAAAAAAATCAGATTCGCTCATCTGAAAAATATCGAACGGCTCCAATAATACGTAGGGTAGCTGAAACTCGGGGCGTGTGAGAAACGCCTTCGTCTCTTCTATTAGCGGCTCCGTAAGCAGATGAGTAAGGTGATCGAGAAACGCAAAAAGCTGCTCACGCCCTTGTGTCAAATCTCCCAGGATCGCAACTTCGCCTTCACCAGGCCAATCAAGCGAAGGGCAAATTCGTGGTGATGCCGAGGTCAGCAGCTTAAAGACAAGCGGAATATCGTAGGCATACTCTCCAAGAAGTAGGGGGTTTATCTTTGCACCTTCACCAGGAACAAAATCAACAGCATAAAGCGAGCACCGATTGGCCATCTTAACCTAATTATAGCCCGGCACGGGCTTCGCGGCGCGAAGCGCCATTGCAGACGCCGGTTTCCAACCGGCGGCAGGTAAAATGCCTGCATGAGTTTTTCGAGTTTCAAAGAGTTTCAGGACGTCAAGCCCCGTGTCGCGCTGATCGGCTCCGGTTGGTACGGCAAGTGTGATCTGTTTCGGCTCCTGCAAGTCGCCCCAAATGCCGAGGTCGTGGCACTGTGCGATGTGGACAAGAAGATGCTCACGGAGGCGGCGGACTTAGTGGCGACGCGGCAAGTATCAAAGAAGCGCCCCGCGACTTTTTCAGACTATCGAGAGCTGCTGACAGAAACCAAGCCTGAGCTGGTGGTGATCGGGACGCCCGACCACTGGCACGCGCTCCAGGCGATCACGGCGATGGAGGCGGGGGCGGATGTCTACTGCCAGAAGCCGATCTCGGTGGATATCGCCGAGGGGCAGGCGATGCTGGCGGCGGCGCGCAAGCACAAGCGCGTGGTGCAGATCGGGACGCAAAGAAGAAGCACACCACACTTGGTCGAGGCGCGGGAGATTTTAAGAGAGGGCAAGCTAGGCAAGATAGGGCTGGTGGAGACGTGCTGTTACTACCACATGCGCAGCTCTAGCCGTGCGGCCAATACAGCGCCGCCGGAGACGCTGGACTGGGAAATGTGGACGGGCCCCGCGCCACTGCGGCCCTACAACCCGGTGGCGCATCCACGGGGCTGGCGTGCGTTTATGGAGTACGGCAATGGCATTGTCGGGGATATGTGCGTTCATATGCTGGACATGACCCGCTGGATGCTAGGCCTCGGCTGGCCCAAGAGCGTGTCATCAAACGGCGGGATTTTTATGGACAAGGCCAGTGTCGCCAATATCACCGACACCCAGACCGCGAGCTTCGACTTTGGCGAGACGCAAGTGCTCTGGCAGCATAGGAGCTGGGGGGATGCGCCAGACGCGAAATATCCCTGGTCGGCGATTTTCTATGGCGAGAAGGGCGTGCTTAAAGCCAGTGTCAATGGCTATGACTTTATCCCCAGCCGTGGGCAAGCGATCCATAAAGACGTGACACTGGAGCTGGACAAGTTCCCCGAGGACGCTACCGAGCGCGACTTAGAGAAACACGTCGCTCCCGCCATCCGCTACCACATGGCCGACTGGCTTAAAGCTGTCCAGAGCCGAGGCCGTCCGGTGGCAGATATTGAGGAAGGCCACATCTCCACCGCGAGCTGCATTCTCGCGAACTTGGCGCAGCAGACCGGGCGCACGCTGGCCTGGGACGCGCAAAAAGGCCGCATCCTCGGCGACGAGGCCGCCAACAAGCTCCTGCGCCGCCCCTATCGGAAGCCCTGGGTGCATCCGGCCTGATATAATAGCGAGCGAACATCTGCTTGCCAGATGAAAGAATAGATTGCCGGAGAGACTACTTGGAACTGAAGTTTATTGCGATTACGAAGATCGTCGAAGACCCTGACCAGCCGCGAAAAGTGCTGGACGATGCGGCGCTGGCGGGCCTAGCGGACTCGATCCGCCAGCATGGCCTGCTCAACCCCATCACCGTGATGGCGCTGGAAGGGATTGATGCCTACCGGATCGTCACCGGCGAGCGCCGCTGGCGAGCGTCGCAGCAGGCGGGTCTCACCGAGATGGCCTGTATTGTTCGGAGCCTCGCCGACGAGACCCCTGAAAAAATGGCCGAGCAGCTGGTGGAGAACCTCCAGCGTGAGGACTTAACGCCGCTGGATAAGGCCAAAGCGTTCACCCAGCTCAAGGAAACTCTGGGCGCGACCAACAAAGAGATCGGGCAGCGCCTCGGGGTTTCCGAGCGCACCGTGGGCTATTTACTCGACTTACTGGACCTTCCCGAGGCCATCTCCGAGCAGATTATCTCATCGCCCAACCGTCCCGCCGATGGCAACCTCACCGAGAAGCACGGGCGTTTCCTGCGCCAGCTCAACGAGCAGCCCGACCTACAAGCGCACCTGGTAGAAAAAATCAAGGGTGAAAAACTCTCCGCCGACGACACCGGGAAGGTCGCCAAAGCCATCCGCGAGAGCCCGGCATTAGCGGACGAGATTCTTTCGTCGCCTGTGATGGAGCTCCCCAGCCTTCTGGGCAAGCGCGACGACACCACGTTCAGCGCGGGACGCGGCATGGCAAAAATAGTCGAGAAAATCCCCGCGATGCTCGAAGAGATCAAGCTAGAGCGCGCCTCTGCCGCCGACCTGCCACTTCTCGAAGAAAAACTCACGGCGGCTCGCAAAGCCATAGACGAAAAACTCGCCGAAGTCAAAGCCGCGCAGCGCAACTAAGTTGGTTTCGTTCTGGCCGTCCTTGCGCTTTCCAGCAGGACGGCCAGTTCGCCGTAGGTACTGCCAGCCAAAATCTTAAGACGCATTCGATTTCCGACATACTGCGAGGTCACCTGTCGAGAAAACTCGATAAGTCTATCGCTGGCGATTGCCTCCTCAGGCTGGCTTTGACAGATTTTAAGAAGCCCACAGATCACGAGTAGCAAGGGCAGTGACTGATAGGCTTTTGCTTGGGTAGCAAGCTGTAAAAATAGCTCTAGCGCCTGGTCTTCGTCTCCGCACGCCCAGCACGCACGCGCCCTATCTCCCAGGAGCATCTGCTGAAAGGCAGCATCATCAGTCTGCCAGTGTGGATGCTGAAAGTAGCGCTCGACGCACTCTTTGGCAACCTGCCAGTCTCCTTGCTTGGCGGCCAGATCATAGCCCAGGGAGGCGAGCAACTCCACGTCTGCTATAGCGGTTTCCGCAAGCGCATCGCCTACACAGTGTTGCTGCCAGAGCGCCGCCCAAACTTGCTGAGATTCTGGCGAGTACTTATCGTCTCCAGAGACAATCTTGTCCCAGACTAGATAAATTTCTGATGGCTTTTTTCGTCGCGGCATTTTACAGACAGTATACAATCCGTCGAGCGATATAATTTCTCTTGGAGGTAGCCTGATGCGTCTGATGAGTGTTTTGGTTTCTGATGAACTTGCAAAAGAGCTAGAGTTAGAAGCGCGGGAGAGTAACCGTGATCTGGCGGAGCTGGCGGGAGAGAAGCTGACCGTCGCAACAGCCAGACCGATTGATTCTCGCGTCCTAGAGTTGCTCAAGTACACCCCCGATACAAAAGTCATCGCTGGACGCTTGGTCTACACTCCGCCTGCCGAGCCACCAGACTGGGTTAAGGCACTGCAACCGACCAATCCTCCAACTGACGGCACGAATGGGATTCATCGTGTTTACGGGGCTCTAGAAACTCCTGAAGACGATAATGAGATTGCTCTTCTCCTCCAGGAGGAGTCGTGAGTCGGCTCTATCTGCTCGATACGAACATTCTGATACGCTATGTACGACGAGACGAACTAGCACAGAATCTTGAGCAGCAGTACGGACTTCCCGTGACAGAGATGATTCCACTGATCTCCGCAGTAAGTGTTGCCGAAGTGCGCTCATTTGCGCGTAGGCGCGAGTGGGGCGAGCCACGAATGACACAGCTACGTTTTCTGCTGACCATGTTTCGCCGTGTGGAGATTCAGAGCGCTGGCATTGAAGACGCCTATGTCACGCTTGATGTCTACAGTCACTCCGTGGGAGTAACAATGGGGAAGAACGATCTTTGGATTGCGGCTACGGCGCTCGTCTCGGGCGCAACTCTTCTTACGACGGATCAGGATTTTGATCATCTTGCCGGAACATTTCTAGATCGCCGCTGGATAGATCCACTAACCAATCACCATGGAACTTCTTAATTTTCTTTCGGGGGGGCCAATTGGCTACCACGAGAGCTGGGAGCGGCAGCGGGCGCGAGTGGCGGCAAGAATCGCAGGCGACATGCCCGATGGGGTAATTCTGTTGGAGCATGCGCCTGTGGTAACCTGCGGCAAGATGGGCAAGCCTGAGTTTCGATTGGACGCTTGAAGAAGCGATTATCCGCACAGCGGCAGAGTTTGGCGTTGCTGCTTCTCGAAGAAAAACTCACGGCGGCTCGCAAAGCCATAGACGAAAAACTAGCCGAGGTCAAAGCGGCGCAGCGATAATAAAAAAGGGTCTGTAGTAGCCAACGATGCTACTACAGACCCTTTTTAGACAATGTCCTATCGTTTTGCTTTCTTTTCTCCGGTTTTTTTCGCCTTTGGCGCATCGGGGTGGTTCATTCGACGTAGAAGTTCGTCCTTCTCTGACTTTCGAACCAGTCCTTTGTTTGGAAACGCAAAAGTCTGTGTAAACGCAGACTTTGCAGGCTGTACTTTCTTTTCCTTCTGTGCCTTAACCGGGGACATAACTCCCCCCATCACACTCATTCCTACCAACACCAAAACGATTTTTTTCACGAAATCGGAACCTCCATGCTTACTATACGTACGAAATCACATTCGTGTTCCCAAACCCATCAATTAAAAGGATAAACGGTACCAAATGTTAGACTGGCATACCAAACGGATGGGTCGTCCGTATCACCCGGCTTTCACCATACCATCTGCCCTGATGACTTTTTTCGTCGCGGCATTTTCTTCCTCCGAAGAGTACACTACCCAAAGAGGCTAGTTTTGGAAACGATAAATTTACTTTCCGAGGGTTTGATTGGCTACCACGAGGGCTGGGAGCGGCAGCGGGCGCGAGTGGCGGCAAGAATCGCAGGCGACGTGCCCGATGGGGTGATCTTGCTGGAGCATGCGCCCGTGGTGACCTACGGTAAGACGGGCAAGCCCGAGTTTCGTTTGCTCAGCGAGGACGAGTACGCGGCGCGTGGGATCGAGCTGGTGCCGACGGACCGTGGGGGCGATGTGACCTACCACGGGCCGGGCCAGCTTACAGGCTATCCGATTGTGCACCTGGGCGAGGGCAAGCGCGATCTGCATAAGTACGTCTGGACTTTGGAAGAGGCGATTATTCGCACCGCGGCAGAGTTTGGCGTTGCTGCCGTGCGGGTGGATTTTCACGCGGGAGTCTGGACGGCGCAGGGAGGCTATCTCGCCGCGATTGGCGTGAAAGTGCAGCGCTGGGTCACGCACCACGGCTTTGGCCTCAATGTAGAGGAGCGAGTTCACTCAGGATTTGAGACGATTGTTGCCTGTGGGCAGACCGGGCGGCAGGTAGTGAGCCTTAGTGCGGAAGCAAAAACAGGGCTCACTCTCGAGGAAGTTGCCTCGGTGGCTGCACGGCATCTTGAATCCATCCTAAATTTTGATTGACAAAAAGCCCAAAATATGTGTACCCTGTGCGTGTTTTTAAACTCTAACAGAGTGATCTGCTAGGAAAGCAGTGCGCCGACCCCTCGGAGGGGGTGCACCGTGACCCAGTAGGATCATCACAGATATATACGGAGGCTTCGTTTCTCATGCGAACTCGTTTGCAGTTTGTGCTCGCCGCTCTTGGCGTCGCAACACTTATGCCCTCAGCTCATGCTCAGGGTCTGACAGTCGGGGGACAGTTGGAGGCAAACTACACCTACAACTTCAACAAACCCAATACTCGTAACAACACATTTCTCTTCAATAGCACAGATGGTCAGTTCACGGTGAACTTGGGCGAGATCAGTGTCCGCCAGGCCGCCTCGGATGAAAAGGCAGGCTTTGTGCTTCGCCTGATGACCGGACGTATCCAGGAGTATTTCAATACGAGATACGGCTCCGATAATATTCTGGAAGCCTATGGTAGCACCAAGCGCGACCTTGGCGGCAAAGAGATGAATCTGGACTTCGGGCAGTTCGTTTCCCATGTTGGCTACGAAACCCCAGACATGGGCAACGGTAACTTCTTCACCAAGTCGTTCCAGCGCCAGTATCTCCAGCCCTTCGTCAATGCGGGCCTGCGTGCCTCGTTTGCCGTAGATAGCAAGACCTCTTTTACCGGAGTTTTGGCCAATCGCTTCGACGGCGTGAAAGCAGGTGCCAGCCGTGACCTAGGAGCAGGTTTCCAGCTCAAGCGCACCAGTGGCGACTCCAGTATCGCACTCAACACCATGACGGCTCGTGAGAACTTGGGTACTGCCACAACGCCTGCCAACCGCTCGGTGAATATCGCCAACATTGTCTATACCAACAAGGTCAGCGAGAGCACCTCGGTTGCGTTAGATGCCAGCATTCGCTCAGGTAAAGATGCGGCGAACCGCAGCTACAATGTCTCGGGTATTACCGGCTACCTGACCAAGACCATCGGCACCAATGTCCTCGGAATTCGTGCAGAGTACCTCTCGCAGAGCAACGCCACCTCGGCCATCCTGCCTCAGTACGCTGCCGATCCGACGCGTAAGCCCACCATGACCTCGATCACGGCTTCCTACGAGCTCAAGGGAGCTTTCCCCGGAGCCCGTACGATTGTGGAGTACCGCATGGACAACGCCGGGGGGGCGATCTTCCCCGGTGAAAAAGCAGGCTCCGTGAAGAAGGATCAGTCCACGGTTACCTTTGCTCAGGTGTTTAAGTTCTAAAAAATTCCGGAAGAAACAAACCGGAAACAAAATAGGACGTACAATACGACCATCAACGGTCGGGTCTGGGCAGACTCTGCAACCAGGCTCGACCGTTTTGTCTTTACAGAGAACAGGAGCTACAAGACGTGGCAGGACTGGTAAAAATTGAAGCAGTGATTCGCCCCCAGCGACTTGACGAAGTGAAGGCCTCACTGGATGACCTGGGAGTCACCGGGATGACCGTCACCGAAGTGCGCGGTGCAGGCAAGCAAAAAGGCTACACGCAACACTACCGTGGTGCGGAGTACACCGTCAACCTCATCCAGAAGCTCAAGCTGGAGATTGTCGCGGCAGAGGCCGATGTAGATAGAATCGTCGAGGCTATCTCGACTGCAGCCCGAACCGGTGAGATCGGTGATGGAAAGATCTTCCTCTCCCCTGTTCTGGATGCCATCCGTATCCGAACCGGTGACCGAGGAGACGAAGCGGTTTAGTCTCCTCCTTTCGCCCTAAATAACAGCCACAGAGCAAAGCTCTTGTGGCTGTTTCTCTTTATTTCTGCTAATGAAACATTACCGAAACATTCTTTTCTTAAAATAGCGGTGTACCCCACACTCTATTGTAAAAGGACAGTTTCATGCGGTTAATCCCATCCCTCAAGAGGCTGACGACTCTCTTCGGAGCAGCTCTCGCCCTCCTGCCCCTCGGGGCTATCGTCCATGCCCAAGCCCCTGCCCCCACTCCCGCGGCAACCACTCCCGAGGCATCTCCTGCGCCTGCTCCCACAGCAGCGGCATGGGATGCAGCTAAGCAAGGCGATGAAAACGGTCTGACAAGCGCGGACTTCACCACAAAGTTCGAAAAAGCCGATGCTCCTGAGCTCTCAGGTGGAGATACCGCTTGGATGCTTGTTTCCACTGCCCTTGTACTCTTCATGACTCCTGGCCTGGCGCTCTTTTACGCGGGAATGGGCCGTGCGAAGAATGTCCTCAATATCCTCATGCAGAGCTTCATCGCCATGTCCATCGTCACGGTGGTCTGGGTTGTCGTGGGCTACTCGCTGGCGTTTGCACCAGGAAGTGACTTTATCGGTGGCATGGACTTCATGATGCTCAATAAAGTCGGGCAGACAACTTTTGTCTGGAACGGCACCAAGATGGCAATTCCTCACCAGGTGTTCATGTGCTTCCAGATGATGTTTGCTGTTATCACTCCCGCGCTGATCTCTGGTGCGATTGTCGAGCGCATGAAGTTCTCCGCCTACTGCGTCTTTATTGCCCTCTGGAGCTTGGTGGTCTACTCTCCTATGGCCCACATGGTCTGGGGCGCAGGCGGTTTTCTGTTCAAGAAAGGTGCGCTGGACTTCGCCGGTGGCACCGTTATCCACATGACCTCGGGCTTCTCCGCTCTTGTCCTGGCGATTCTGTTGGGCAAGCGCCGTCTCTCTGCCCACGAAGACACCCGTCCGCATAGCCTCCCAATGACACTGATCGGAACGGGTATTCTGTGGTTTGGCTGGTTTGGATTCAACGGTGGTTCCGCAGGCGCTTCGGGTGGTTTGGCGGGCAGCGCCTTTATGGTGACCCATATCGCCGCCGCTGTCGCCGGGCTCGTCTGGTGTCTGATTGAGTGGGTTCATGTCAAGCAGCCCACCGCTCTGGGCTTCGCCTCAGGAGCCGTGGCAGGCCTGGTTGCCATCACCCCGGCCTCCGGCTTTGTAACAGCCACCAGCGCGATCATTATTGGCGCTGTCGTGCCCTTTATCTCCTACGGTGCGATCCAGCTCAAAAACAAGCTCGGCAAGTACGATGACACGCTCGATGTCTTCGCCGTCCATGGCCTCGGTGGTACCTGGGGCGCGATTGCCACGGGCATCTTCGCCGATGAGAAGGTCAATAGCCTCGTTACCGCCTCGATCAAGCCAGAAGACGGTGGCCGTGGACACCTGATGACCGCACAGTTCCTCAGCATTGGCCTAGCGATCCTCTTTGGTGTGGTAGGCACGTTTGTTATCACGATGCTGGTGAAAGTTCTCTTCAAGGGAATCGCCGTCAGCGTCAACGAGGAAGAGGCTGGCCTCGATCTCACCCAGCACGGGGAGACGGGCTATGTCTACGGCAACGGCGGTGCCGAAGTCAGCTTCTCCGGTGGCCACGGTGTCCCTGCGATGGCTCCAAATTTTGATCCGGTGGAGTCCACCAAGTAACTT
>NZ_CBAYMC010000023.1:0-26805 GCF_964826245.1 Armatimonas sp.
CATAACACACACCAACGCTTTGCCCGTCGTGGCAGTATCTGGGCAACTGCGAGTGCCCTCAGTCTTCTGCTACCCGCTGCTTCGGCTTGGGCAGATGGCCAGATCAAGTTTAAGATCGTGGATGCCAAAAACGGTGCTGTTCTACCTGGGGCTACTATTGTCATCAAAGCGGGAACACGTGACCTTGATGACATCCAGTTTAACACCGCTGCCAATGGTCTGGTGACAACAGGGGACTTGGACTCAGGGGAGCGAACGTACAAAATTACCGCCATCGTCAACGGTATTTCTTATAAAGAGCTAACGGGCAAGATTGCCGTTGTAGACAATCAAACCATTGAGGTAGAGCTAAAGCTAGAGCCCAAAGGCGAGATTGTTTTTGATACAAAAGCTCGTGTTTTGCGCATTGACATTACCGATCCGAGTGTCTATACATCGCGTGACCGTGAGCATCTTCAGTTCTTCCCCAATGGTGTGGGGAACCGCCAGAGCCTGAGTAAGGCACTGCGATCTGTGCCTGGCATGGTTCCCAATAGCCAGAACCGCCTGCATCCGCGTGGCGAGTCGGACAATGGGACGTTCTACATTGATGGCTTCCAGCTCCCCTCGCTCCTATCAGGACGCGCCGCCCAGATCCTCACGCCAGATATGCTGGAGAGCATCAAGGTGCGCACAGGAAACCTAGCAGCCAACTTTGGGGGTGGTAGCACGATTTTGGAGACCTCGCTGCGCCCTGCGATCGGTGCGGCAAAAAGTCCTCTGGCCCCCAACTTTGAGTATGCTGTTGGCGGGGAAGAGTACGGGGGAACGTCACAAACCTTCACCTTCAGCCGTCAGCTTGGCACTCACATGGACACTTCGGGGAAGGCGGTCACCAACCCCGACTCACGTGCAGGCTACGTCTTGAGCTACTCGCGCCGAGACACGGATAACTTCCTGGAGTCTCCGCAGCCACAGCGGCAGATGTCAAACAACAATGGAACCTCGGAGAGCCTGCTCGGAAAGTTCAGCTACCGGATCAATGAGAAAACGGAGGCCTCCGCCTTTGTTGGAAGCAGCGGTGCGCGAAACGGTGTCGCCAACCGACAGGGACTGTCCTCGTCTTTTATTAATCGCGGCCAGGGTTATGGCTTTGGGGGCAACAACAACGCAACAGACTTCCCCCGAGTGAGCTTCCAAGATGGTACCAACTTTGCGGCAAGCCAGGAAATTCTGGGCAACAATGTCCGCCAGTCAGATAACCATAGCTTCTATGCCCTTCAGCTTAACCGGACGTTTACGTCCAAGCTAAAGGGGACGATCTCCATAGGGGGCGCAGATACCCGCCAGGATACGACCAACCGAAACGTGCTGGGCTATCCACTGACAACCGGCGCGGCGTACTCGACCTCAACACTTCCCGCAAACTACTCCATCGAGTACAACCCCAATACCGCACTGAACTTCACGCAGAGTCAGGTGCAGGCAGACTTTAACTATGGAGATAGTGACAGCCAACATGCCTACAAATTTGGAGTAATCGCTCAGGATCTCAAAGGCAATGAGGCTTATCAGTTCACCCCGATGAGCCAAGCGGCTGCCAATGCCGTCACGGCGCTTCCCTATGTAGGCAATAGCCTCCGCGCCAATGCCGATAACACCACTTCACCCTCCATGCTGATTCGGCGTACAGGTGGCTATAGCGCCTTCTACCTTCAGGATACCTACACGGCAACGAAACAGCTTCGCCTGAACGTGGGGGTTCGCGTAGAGAACTTCTCCCAGGACCAGAGCATTCGCTTTGCCGCCTCAGATCCCCGTGCGAGCTATGATACCAAGCGCTCTGAGAGCATGGTGTCTCCGCGCATGAATGCCCTGTATCTCTTTCCGAAGGGCCTTATCAAGAGCCTGGGCAAAGATCAGCCGATGGTGCTTCGCTTTGGCTACAACCGTGTTGTCACCACGCCCGGGATTGGACAGGGGGCTATCGGTCTTGGTCAGACAGGAACCACGCCCCTTCCGGTTGCCGCTCAGACAAACGACCAATTAGATTTCAGCGTCGAGCAGCAGCTTCGCGGTCAGACCATCCGACTCTCTAGCTTTAACAAAGACCTGAAAAATGCGCATGGCTGGCAGCAGATGATTCAAGGTCCTCAAGCCGGTGCATTCTCGATGGTCAATCAAGGTGATGCCACCGTCAATGGTTTTGAGATGCTCTATGAGCTCAAGCCACGAAGCCTGGATCAGCAGCCCGGCGCGCTTGATGCCATTAGTGCAGGGCTCAGTGGGTATGTCTCCTACACCAGTAGCAATGCAAAGCGTCGCGCTCTTGCGGGTGGCGGAATGGTTCCCCAAGAGTTCGATCAGCAGCAGACTGTCAATGTCGGCGCGGGCTACCAGCTACGAGACCAGTCACAGCTAGCGCTGACCTACTACCATGGCAGTGGGCTTCGCTCGTCGGTAACGGCTCTCGGAGGCACACGTGCTCCTATTGACCAGCTCGACCTGCGTCTTCGAGCACGGCCACGTCTCATCAGCAACCTGCATACGATCGAGTTTGGCGTTGAGAACGTCACAAACTCACGTAACGCTCTCAATTTCGCTCAGGGAGCCGCTGCGACGGGGACTACCTCGCTCGGTGGGACGCGTTTTCAGCAGGGTCGTCGGTTGGTGTTAACACTCTTAGGCAAGTTCTAAAATTCCTATGATTCCAGGGGGAGCCTGAACTTTCTCCCTGGACTTGCCAAAGCTAATAAAAAATTAAAGTAGTGTTGTCTCGCAGTGTCGAGGCAATTTAGGGAGAGATTCATTATGGGCTCCAATCCGCTGTTTGAGTTTTTCAAACGCGAGCCGTTTATCGCGATCGTGCTTTTGATGATGTCAGTGATTGGCCTAATGGTCATCATCGAGCGAGTGATCGCCTTCGGCAAGTACGGTGCGACCAACTCAGGACTGATGACAGAAGCGCTTGATCTGGTAAAAGCAGGGCGTGATAATGAGGCCCTCCGTGCTGTTAACGATCAACCCGGTCCTGTCGCAGCCATTGCCCGCGTCATTCTCTCCAATGCCAAGCGGCCCGTCCATGAGGTGGAGCGCTTGGTTCAGGAAGCGGCTGAGGAGTACTTCCTAGTTCTCGAAAAATACCTGCCAATTCTGGATACGATCACCACCCTCTCTCCTCTCTGGGGACTTTTTGGGACGATCATCGGTATGATCCAAGTCTTTGTCCAGTACGCGGCAGCAAACGATGACAAGACAAAACAGGCAATTCTACCGAGTGTCGGAACGGCACTTTACGCCACGGCAGGTGGAATTCTTATTGCGATCGTGAGCTTTATCGCTTACAATTACTTTGCATCCCGACGCCTTCGGATTATCGCGGAGTCCGAACAAGCGGCGACGAAGCTGATCAATGCCCTGGAAGCACGCGGAACGTTTGCACGCTAAACGAGCTGTTCGTGTTTTCTCAAGGAGATAGTCATGCGTTTCAGCGGTCAACGGGAAGCCAAACACACGAAGATCGAGATCATTCCCATGATCGACACGATGTTTTTCCTGCTCGTGTTCTTCGTCCTGGCTTCACTCAATATCATAGACCTCCGCGGCCTCAACCTGGACCTGCCTCCCGCAGCCCCTCCCTCGGCTACGGCTAAAAAAGCGGAGGATGTCAAGCTGGAGATAGAGATAGATAAAGACGGCAACAAGACCCTCAACGGTGGTGTGAACCAAGCTCCCATCAAGCTCGCGAAGGGTCTCTCTTGCAGCGCTGATCTCTTGAAGCTCATTGACGGGCAGCTTGGGCGACCCGCACGCCCCTCAGACGTTGAGAAAGTTACGGTCGTGATCTCCCCCAACCCCGAAACCGCACATGAGAATGTCATCAATGCGGTAGATGATGCACGGGGCGCTCAGATCGAGAAGTTCTCGATCCGTTAAGAACGGTCTACACAAATGCCCTACATCAAACGCCGCCAGATCAAAAAGACCAAGATTGAGATCATTCCCATGATTGATACAATGTTCTTTTTGTTGGTTTTCTTTATCCTAGCCTCGCTCAATGTCATTGACATGAAAGGCGCTCAGGTAAAACTTCCCTCGTCAACCAATCAAGACCGTCAGGCAGTGGCACGTGTAACCATCACTCTTCGAGAAAATGGAGAGATGATTGTTGACAAGACAATCATCGCCAAAGATCTTGAAGAGCTTCAGGGCATTTTAGTTCAGCAGCTTCAGGGACAGGTGGATGCAAACAACCTGCCCCTTACTCCGGAGAATGCGATCGTCGTTATCAACGCAGACCGCAAGATCCACTACTCGTTAGTTCGAGACTGCATTGACGCAGCACGCCGCGTCAAGTTTCGCAAGTTCTCCATCGCAACCGACCCGAAGTTCACGGGCGGCTAAATCTACAGGAGTTCTTTTATGGCAAACCTTGACCATGGCGTAATCGCCCAGCTTATCAATATCCCGGAGGATGACTCCGGGCGACGTTTTCTCAAGTCACTACTCGCCTCTCTTGGCATCAATGTGGCCGCAATGGTCAGCATCAATGTCGCCAGTGTGCTTCATGGCGAACCAGAGAGGCCACCCAACCCCGTTGTCGCCAAAGCCGTTGATCTGGTCTTTGATGACCGCACTCAGATTCGCCCTGAGCCTAAAAAGCTTGAGCCCACACCGGCTCCCAAGCGACAGGTGCGTGTTAAGCGCACTCCCGTGAAGCCTAAGGCCGACGAAAAGAGAGAAAAGCCGAAGCCCGATCCCAAGAAGCCCGAGCCGGAGCAGAAGAAGCCCGATGATCCGGAAAAGCCCGAGCCGACGCCTGAGCCGGAAGCTACCAAGCCCGTGCCCACTCCGGTGCCAGAGCCCGTCACGCCTGACCCGAGCGTGGAGCCTTCCAAGCCCGCAACAAAGACCGCTCTGCGCACTGCGGCGGCAGAGCGTCGGCCTGGTGAGGTGCGCTCTGCGAATGCCGCTTCGGCGACATCGAGCATCTCCAGTGCCGCTCCGGGTAGCCTCGGAGGAAGCGCGACAAGCCAGAGCAGCTCCGCAGCGCGAACCGTAGGGGGTTCTCGCGAGGCGGCAAGCAACAGTGAGCTGAGTGCGGGAATCAGTGCCTCCAGTGGCGCTTCCGCAGACAGGCAGCCTTTACGAGGCGGAGCGACTCTTGCCGGGGGCGGCTCGCGTTCGGGGGTCTCCGCAACCAGTGAGCGAGCGGACTCCGGGGCAATGTCGGTTAGCGGTGGAGGCACACCTGCTGCCTCCAACTACCGACCTTCGGATATTTCCCGCAGCTCTGGGGTTGCAGGCACAAGCGGTGGCTCCGTTCGCGGAGGAAGTGGTGGTTTTGCCAGCAGCTCCCCCAACGCCGCCTCCGTCGCCTCGATCTCGGCCCCCTCGTTTGTGGGACGGCGCGGCCCTGCCATTGGCAACACATCGCTCTCCTCAGACTCCAAAGCCACTCTGACCTCCGCGATGTCGGAGGAAGGACGCGCGAACCCTGGCCTAGCAACGATTCAAGGCACTCGGGGAACCGTCGCAACATCGGTTGCCGTGGGTCGTAGTGGGGTGAGTGGTCAGTCCGCAGGAATCGCCGGTGTGGGCGGTGGGCGCAGTACGGGCTCCACAACCGTGGGAGAGGCTTCTGTCTCCGGTGCCGGCGTCGGACAAGGACGTGGCCCGGCCAGCGCGGCAGGCAGGCTCTCTGATAGCTCTGGTAAAGGCAGTGTGGGAGAAGCATCCGAGGGTGGACGTGAGTCGGGTCTGGAAACAAGCCGTGGTGGCCGTGGTGCCGCCACCGCAACGGGTTCCTCGGGTCGTGGGGTGGTCAGTGGCCAGTCCACCGGTGGAGCAGGCGCGGGGGGCGGACGTAACTTAGGCTCCTCCGGTGTCGGCGATGCGTCGGTATCGGGCTCGGGCTCAGGAAGTGGACGTGGCCCCGCAACGGGCAACAGCCGTCTCTCGGATAGCTCCGGCAAGGGTGGCAGTGTCGGAGAGGCATCCGAGGGTGGGCGTGGCTCCGGCCTATCAACAGGCAGTGGGAATGCCGCAGGTGCAGCAGGTACCGGTGGACGAACCGGTGGTGGCAGTGGCCCCAAGGGTGAAGCAGGCCGTGCCGGTGGCGGCGGCGGCGGCGGTGCCTCAGCACGCTCCTCAGGCGGCGGCGATGCGGGCGTAGATTCCGATGGCTCGGGTGGCAGCGGTAAAAAGCCCACGAAAAAAGACGGTGAGGTCGTGGATGTCAAGCGCACAGGAGACATCACCAAGACCAACAAAGATGCCGAGCGCACGTCGGATCCCGCTCCCGAGCTTACTGCCGAGATGAAGAAGCGCTCCTTCAATGCGAACCTGCGCGTCCGGGTTACCGTAAACGCTGATGGTAGCCATGAGGAAGAGCTCATCCAGGGCAGTGGTGATGGTGAGATTGATGCCCTCGTGCTCAAGACGATGCGGCGCTGGAAGTGGCGCCCCGCCTTGCGCGATGGTGAGAAGGTCACCAACTCCCAGACCTTCCGCTACAAGATCAGTATCAACGACTAAATACAAGAAAGCTCCCCCGGTTGTCACCAACAACCGGGGGAGCTTTTTTATTGCCCTCCCGCCGATTCAAATCGGCGTCTCTGGGCGCAAGCGCCAAAAAGTCGCTCCGCGACTGGGGAGTTTAGTCGCGGAGCGACTTCTTAGCCGCAGGCTCACAGACGCTGTTTTCAACCAGCGGGCAGTGATGGGTTTTAAGCAGCTTTTTGGGCGGCCTGCTCCATCGTCTCCACAAAGTAGGTCTCTAGCGGAGAGCCAATCCCAGAGCGAAGGTGCGCGTCCATGCTACGCTCGTCCACCACGTGCCCTCCGTAGATAAGAATCACCCGGTCACAGAGCTGCGCAACTTCATCGAGCTCGTGGGAAGAAAAGAAAATCGTGGTTCCTTGCTGCCGCACTTCGCCAAGAAGCTCACGCAGATGGCGGCGGCCAATCGGATCCACGCCACTAGAGACTTCATCGAGCACCAGCAGAGAGGGCTTTCCCAACAGGGCCTGTGCAATTCCCAGGCGCTGCTGCATGCCCTTCGAAAAGGTGCGTAGCTGCTGCTTCTCCCGACCTTCTAGCCCGACGCGGCGCAAGAGCTCCAGCGACTCTGTCTCCAGTGCTTTGCCACCGAGTCCCTGAAGCTTCCCGTAGAGGCGCAGGGTCTCCAGCGGCGTTAAAAACGGGTAGTAGAGTGCCACTTCCGGCAGATAGCCGATGCGTGCCTTGGCTTCGGGGGTTCCTGCAGGTAGCCCAAAGACCGTGACATCACCCGCCTCGGGTAGGACAAAGCCCATGATCGCCTTAATGGTCGTGGACTTCCCCGCGCCATTGGGGCCCAGAAAGCCAACGACCTCCCCCGGCTGCACCGAGAACGACAGCTCATGCACCACACGCTTTGCGGGTTTGAACATCCCACTTTTGTAGGCTACCGAAAGCCCCTTCACATCGAGTGCGGCTGCCCCCACTCCCCCCTCTTCGATACGCAAAACCGTCATTTCTGAGTTTCTCCACTTCAGTTTTCGGTGGAGTGCCCCCGTATCTTTACGGTAGAGTCACTTCTAAAACAACACGGGCCGCTTCAGAGAGAGAGGCGACGGTCTTAGGGTGCAGAGAGGCCTGCTGGTTGGTCTGCTGTGGCTGATCACGGCGCGTGAAGTAGGAGTGCAGAGCGCGGCGTGGTTTGCTTGTGCGATTGAGCGTCCCTCCGTGCCAGGTATGGCTATTAAAGATCACGACGGTTCCAGCAGTCCCCTGAATAAGTTGCTCTCGGGGATGTGCGTCTGTCGGGTGCGCCAGCTCATCACTTGGAGTCTTGCCACTATTGTGCGAGCCTGGCACGACCCGCGTGGCTCCATTGTCGAGCGTGAAGTCGTCGAGGAGCCAGATCGAGTTGCAGACATAAAACTCGCCTGGAGCCGTTGCCCCGCTCCAGTCGGCGTGGAGCCCCTGCAGCCCTTGTCCGGGTAGTGCCGCGCGGTGGTTAAGCGACGAGAGCTTTAGATCTCCTCCTAGGACATGGGCAATTCCCGCTAAGACGCGTGGATGGGTGTAGCACGGCAGAAAAAGTGCGCTCTTGTTCACCAGATTTGATAGCCGGTTGGTTCCAGGCTCCTGATGGACTTCTTTTCCCGCCTCTTCCCCCTCTTCATGAAGAAGCTCCTCCAGCCGCTGGTTGATCGCGGTAACCGTCGCCATATCGAGGATGTCGGGAAGCGGCAGAAACCCCTCGCGATCTAGCTGTGCTTTTTCCTCAACGCTCAGGGTATCATCGCGGACACCCAGCTCATACAGTGCTTCTAGGATAGTCATGATAAAAAGTTCACGCCCCACGCCCCGATTTCCTTTGCAAAAATCCTCAAAAAAATTCCTAGTTTTTTTAGGAGGGATTTGCGCACAAGGCGTGGTATATTAGGACGAATCTTGAGGAGGCATAGTTTGGCATATTCCATGAGAGCCCGTATTGGTTGGAGCATCTTCGGCTTGGCTTCCGTCGTTATGGCGGGATGTAGTGGTGGGAGCAGTGACTCTGCGGTCCCCCCCCCAACTCTATCCCGTAGTGTTGCGGGAATCTGGCGACGTACCCAGATAGGCATTGAAGGCACTCGCGTGAGCTGTCCGGATCCGAAGTCGCTTCTGGCTCCGAATACCCGTGAGCTGACCATTAACAGTGTGGTAGTCGATACCTGCGGTAGCAATGAGACCCTGATTTTCGGAACGGCAACCTCGCTGGGTAAGGGACGCTACCGTCTTATCGGCCTGCGTGGCACGGAGGATGGTAGCTATGTGCTAACAGGCTCAACCCTGACCCTCGTCCGCGATGCCATCAATGGCACGTACCTGAAGAATCTCGCGCCCGCTCAGGCTCCTCAGCGTACCGTATACAGTGTCGTCTTATCTGGTGACACCATGACCTTTGTCCCGATCTCACAACCGGTGGGCCTTGTCAAGAAAGACTCTGCACAGCCTGCTTTCCGCGAGGATGGGACGATCATTGCGAGCAATGTCACTCCTGTTCTTAATGCAGACGGCACCGTGAATACGGTGATTCTGCCTGGCGTCAACGACATGGCGGTCGTGAACTCGGATCTCTCGATCACCGTTGGCTCCGTCGCCTCAGGCGCGAACGCAGACGATACCCCCGGTCTGGTGCGTGTCCGTGGCGTGGAGAATACCTTCCAGTTCGTCCCGCAAGATCCCGCAGTGGCAATCCCAACGCCGTTGCCTGCCCCGTAGACGAACAAAAGGCATCCTGATTAGTGGCCTCCGCGCTTGCGGAGGTCACTTTGTTTTGTTATCCTACTAATATGTTGCCAGAACTGAACTCCGACTACCTCCTTTCCCCTGAGCAAGTTGCTCACTACCAGATAAATGGCTGGGCTTTGCTACGCTCGGTCGCTGCCCCCGATGAAGTGATGCCCTACCGTGAGGTCATCACCAGCATGACCAATGAGTTTGCCAAGCGCTACGCACCGATTGAGCAGCGCGATACCTACGGCAAGGCGTTTATCCAGTTCTCCAATATCTGGGAGATCTCGGAGGATGTCAAGAAATTTGTCATGGCGCGACGTTTTGCCAAGATTGCCGCCGAGCTGATGGGCGTGAAGGGGGTGCGCCTCTACCACGACCAGGCGCTCTACAAAGAGCCCAAGGGCGGCCACACTCCCTGGCATCAGGACCAGCAGTACTGGCCTCTGGATGGTGTGAAGTGCGTGACGCTCTGGATGCCCCTTGTGGATGCGTCGGCGGCGATGGGCACGATGCGCTTTGCCTCCGGCTCACAGGCGCTGGGCTATCTTGGCCATGAGAATATCTCCGATGACTCTGAGGCGCGCTTTGATAACCTGATTAAAGACAAAGGCTACGCGCTTTCCTACGCCGGGGACATGGCGGCAGGCGATGCGACCTTTCACAATGGCTGGACTCTCCACGGTGCGCCGGGCAACGCCGACCTAGAGCGTACCCGTGAAGTGATGACCATTATCTATCTGGAAGACGATGCCACGATCAGTGTCCCCGATCACGCCAATCGTGAGAACGATCTGAAGCGCTGGTTCCCCGGCCAAAAGCCCGGCGAGAAAGTTGCGAGCCCACTCAACCCGCTTCTCTACCACCAAGACTTGCTCCCATGAAGCTCACCGCCCAGAAAAAAGAGCTGGAGCTTGCGGCAAGCGCTTTCGGGGAGCTTCAGGAGTCGAACCAGCTACTACTCGATGGCTCCGCCCTCCGTGAGCGCATGGCAGAGGACGGCTATCTCTTTTTTCGGGGGGCACTGAGTCGCGAGGGTGTCCAAGAGGCACGGCGCGAGTGTGTGAGGCGGCTCGCAGACGCGGGGCGCCTAGAGCCAGAGACCGACATCATGGAGGCCATTCCGCGGCGAGGTGGCGAGGGCTCGTACTTCAGGGCCGATCTTGCGGAGGGAAATGCCCCGCTCCTAACGGTGCTCTACGACGGCCCGATGATGGAGATCATGGGGCGGCTCTTGGGCGGCCCTGTGCTCCACTACGACTTCACCTGGATGCGTGCCGTCACGCCCGGCGGTGGGACGGCTCCTCACTGCGATGTGGTCTACATGGGCCGTGGAACCCAGCAGCTCTACACCGCCTGGACTCCTCTAGGCGATATTCCCCTCTCGGTCGGGGGGCTGATCGTGCTAGAGAACTCTCACCTGCGCCGCGACATTACGGGCGACTATCTCTCCCAAGATGTGGACTCCTACTGCGAGAACGGCCCGGCAGCAGAGGCGGTGCGCACGGGCAAGCTGCACTGGGAGCACCCCGAGACCCACGAAGCCTGGGACGGTGCCTTTTCCCATGACCCTCCCGCCCTCCAGAAGCAGCTTGGCGGTCGCTGGCTGACCACAGACTACAAGATGGGCGATCTGCTGGTCTTCTCCATGGCGACGATACACGCCAGCCTCGACAACCAAGGCGACACGATCCGGCTCTCGTCGGACACGCGCTACCAGCGCGCCGATGCGCCCGTGGACGACCGCTGGATGAATGGCCCCAACGGCGAAAAACCCATCGCACACGGCCTCGCCGCCAAGCGCGGACGAATCTGCTAGTCGGCAGGAAGCATCGTATCGAGTACGGTTCCCACACGGGCAAAGCCAAGCCGTCCGTAGACCCGCGCAACGCTTTCATCGCCTGCACTGAGAAAGATGCAGGTGCAGCCTCGTGCAAAAGCATCGGTGACTAAGGCGCTGGTGACGGCTCCGGCTAGCCCCCTGCGTCGCCACTCGGGAGCGGTCGCCACGCCCGCAACTTCCGTGGTCATGCCGACAGGCGAGTGCAAACCAGCGGCCACGGGCTTGCCCTCGACAAAGGCCGCGATGGCACAGGTGCCACTCTCCAAAAGCCCGCGCAGGAACGCGCCATCGGCATCGGCGGGATTTCCTCCAAACGCCGCCGCGAGCATCGCATCGGTAGGCGGGGCATCTTCCCAGGTGATCGGGCGAACGTCGGCAAGTGTGGTTGTCTCCGGGCGAAAGCTCTCCGCCGTGATGACTTGGAGAGGGCGCGGTGTCGGAGCCGGAAAGCCTGCCGCGATCAGCAGCGCTGCCAGCTCTGGGTTCAGCTCCTCCAGATACTCCCAGCGCGGTCTTCGTCCCCGTGCCACAAACGCCGCCCGCACTGCCATGATTTCGTCGCGTGTCCCCTCGCGCTCCCCGCGCACGGGGCGGGCATAGGAAATCTCCGGCATGTCCGAGTCGCGGCGGAAGTAGAGCCGGTACGGGCCGATCCGCTCCACATCACAAGTACACGCAGGGGCTGCATCAAGATAGTCGTCGAGCTGTTCCAGAAGAATTGCCCTATCCTCCCGTCAGTGTCGGGATAGTCTTCAGGAGCGGGTGACCCTCGGGTAAAACACTCCGTGCCACGATGCCGTAGTCTTTGACAACCGTAGCGGCCTGGTCATGGAGGCCATCACGGGTGCCAATACCCACCGTTACCGCGTCCTCCGCCTGGGTCAGTGCCTCCGCCGCTGTCCGTAGCGCCGCCAGACGGGCATTGAACTGCTCCAGAGCCAGAGAGACCAGCGCATTGTTCTCCGTCAGTGGAATCTTGAGCGGCAGGTGCGCGGCGGGGACGCTGGCTTGTGGCAGGGCATTGACCCGTCCCCAAACATCGGCAATGTCCTCCAGTGCGGCCACGAACACGGCGGGTGCACTGGTGACGGGCGGAACCGTGGGAAGGCCCAGCACCTCAGGGACATTCTTCGCCAGCCCTCGCAGCGACTTACGCGCCTGCTTTGCCGCCGGGTAGAGCGCCCCCCGCGCCTGGTTGCGTGTCCCCTGCGCCACCGAGAGCGTATTGCGTGCCGTCATCAGCGCCGCTTCCACGCTCTGAATACTCGTCGCCAAGTCCTGCGCCCCATCGCGCGTCGTCCCATCCGGCAGAGTCACCGAGTCCGCAGTCACCGTCTCCAGCTGATTCCAGTGGGTAAGTGTCCGATTCAAAACCGGCAGGTTGTTAATACGTTTAATTGTTGACATAGCAGCCTCCTTCTGAGTTGTAGTGTATTCCTATCGCACAAGGCAACGGTACATTGCCCCCCAATAGACTTTGACTCCCCTGTGATGCATTCCCTTCAACATGTGGAGAAAAATATAGGAGTCCCGATGCTCACCCTATTGCATGTAGTGCCCACCCGGCGACATGTGATAAAAGTACAGTGCCATGTGATGACACTAAAGCACTATATAATAAATCATACTACCACAATCAACTCAATATATTCTCATTTTACTTTAACACAATCGTTATTTCAAGTTCCTCTTTCTCTTATACAAAAATTTAATTTGACAAGAAGTCCTACTCCTGGGTATAATCTTCATCAGCGGAGCCGCAGTAATCAGCGGAGCCGCAGTAATCAGCGGAGCCGCAGTAATCAGCGGAGCCGCAGTAATCAGCGGAGCCGCAGTAATCAGCGGAGCCGCAGTATCAGCGGAGCCGCAGTATCAGCGGAGCCACAGTCGTATAAAGTGAGGTGTTGCCATGCGGTTGGTTTCGACCCTGATGAAAAGTCTGTTTCTTCTCCTACACATCGCTATCGTGCTCTATGTAAAGCCCGCTCTGGCCCAAGGTGGCCCCACAGGAGGCGGCACCAGTGGAAATTCTTATCCGTGCCTCTCAAATGTAACTATCACTAATGGGTACCGATGTGCAAACGACCAAGGAGTTGCTTACAACTACCCTCAAGTTTATAAGACACACCTAGATGAATCCAACAACACCGTTGTAGACCACCAAGACCCGATGGCAGCAAAGATCGGAACAACACTTAATGTTACTTTAAATGTAACCCGATCCACACTAGCACAAAATAACTACACAGGCACTCTCACAATTACTGCTATGTATTTCACTCAGGGAGGAATCGTTTTCGTTCCCTGCGACAACGTTACACCACTCTCAAACTTAATGCCTGGCTTCTCTGCTGATGTCACGTTTTCATTAGGGGCACTTCCAAACTATGTCACAAAAGGAGACTTAGTCATTTTCTTTAATGGAGATGGTTATATTGACGGTATGTACGAAGAAACACTGTATCTTGTATATAATCAACCAGCAGCACCACAAGCTATTCCTTGGATAGGTGTACTTGAAGATGCTTGTATTTTTGCACACGGTCAATCGTCTGATATGACAGTCTCTAAAGAACTAACATTTGGTGTTTTCTTTGGTGGTAATTTTGGAGTACAATCAAAACGTTACTTCAAAGCAACTGGAATTCCACACCATATAGATATGGGCTGGGGGCCTGTTGAAGGAGATCATAAATTTTTACTGACAGAATTCCTCAGCATACAAGGAGAAACTCTAGGAAACTGTGTTGACGTATCCACATATCTAGCAATTTGCGCAAATGCATTAGGATTAAATTTTTCTCTCGGGAATTACAAAGACACAAATAATGCTGTTTTTTATACTAACAATATGAATTTTATAGGCATGAACGTTTTTAATAAAATCCAATGGACAAATCATCAGATTGCTCATTCATTAGATTCATCAGGTTTAGCATTGCTTGTTCATGATGCATTTACCTGCCATATCTATGACCCATTTGGTTATGATTGGAATGCCCCACCTTCAGGATGGGGTTTTGCAAATTATTGGTTCTCACTACCATCTGATACTTCACCACGGGGTCTTGTTTCTTTCCCAAATCCATCATCACCATTATCAATAGCGACATCAGTATTGGATGTCAAATAACGTTACAAAGGCTTATAAGATGAAAAAAATATTTGTTATGTCAATGGTCGTTGGACTATGCATTTCAGCACACAGTCAGGAGATAATCAATCTCAAAAAATATCTTCCGGACCAAACAGAATTACAAGGGCATGATTTCGCTAAAATTATATCAACTAAACAAGAAAATTATAAAAATTACAGTAAACTTTTTTTCACATCTACTAGTAAAGACAAAGAAACTAGTATCAAAATTACAATATCTTATTCTCAAAATGAGATCAAAACCGAACTACCGAAAGAAATAAATGGAGTAAAATTAATAAATGGGACTCCTAACAAAAAAAATATTGGAGATACAACACTACAATCTGTTAATATTAACGAAATAACAAAAAACAGTATTTTGCTAATATCAAAAAGCGGTCAATACATAGTAATGATTACTTATAGTAGATTTTCTCAAAAAAGAAATTCGCCACCATTATCACTCACAAAAAATGACATTCTTCAGGCTGAGAATCTTTTAGAATTAGTTATTAATAAAATAATAAAATCACAAAAAAAATAAAAAATTATTCAAAGAAACGTAAGTAGTAGCGCCAGAAGAAGTCTCCCAATGAGAAGCGAAAGCACTTCTCATCGGGGGAACACTCTGGGGAATCTTAAGCGGTAAGCGCGGCGAGAAGGGCGGCGATGGCGGCTTCGGGGGGGCCGTCTAGGGAGCAGCCGGAGGCAAGGCGGTGGCCGCCTCCGCCGAACTGTGCGGCGACAGAGGCGACATCCCAGGGGTCTTGGGCACGCAGGCTGACCCGCATCTTGCCGGTGGGCATCTGGCGCAAAAAGATCGCGACTTCGGCACCACGGACGGCACGGAGCGCGGTGGCGATTCCGTCGGTGTCTTTGTCGTTGGCACCGAACTCGGTGAAATCGGACTGGACGACCCACGACCAGACCAGCTTGCCATCGTCGCTGCGGGCCATGCGGTCCATCGCGCGTCCCAAGAGCTTCTGTGCGCCAAAGCTGGCGTTTTCGTAGATAGCCTCGTAGATCACGGTGGGCGAGGCTCCGGCGGCGATCAGTGCCCCCCCAACGGCCATCGTGCGGGGCTTGGTGTTGGCGAAGCGAAAGCCCCCCGTGTCGGTCAGCACGCCACAGAGCAAGCACTGCGCGATCTCGGGCGTGATCTCGACGCCTAGTGCCAGTAGCAGATCGTAGACCAGCTCCGCCGTGGACGCCGTGGTGGCATCAAGTAGCCGCACCTGACCAAACTGCCCGCCGGTCACGTGGTGGTCAATGTCCATCACCAGCGGCGCGGAGAGAATGGTATCTGCACTGCTCCCCAGGCGCTTCAGATCCCCCGCATCGAGCCCCACGCCCAGCTCAAAGTCGAGGCGATCCGTATGAGTCTGGAGCTTTTCCACGCTGGGGAGAAACGCCAGGTTCTCGGGAAGACCATCGACGGAAAGAAAGACGACTTCTTTGCCCAGCGCCTCCAGCCCCAGCCCGAAGCCCAGCATCGAGCCGATAGCATCCCCATCGGGGTTGACATGACAGGCCAGCACGATCTTGGTCGCGCTCCAGACTGCCTGCACGGCTTCATCAAGCCCTTCCCGATCC
This sequence comes from Armatimonas sp., assembly GCF_964826245.1. Classification (NCBI taxonomy): domain Bacteria; kingdom Bacillati; phylum Armatimonadota; class Armatimonadia; order Armatimonadales; family Armatimonadaceae; genus Armatimonas; species Armatimonas sp. The sequence goes on from NZ_CBAYMC010000023.1 coordinate 15,822, forward strand.
AGCGGGGCATGGGGATTGTTGGGAATCGCCATCTTACTTGTCGCCGTCCTCCGCCGCCATCGCCTCACGAACCGCCGCGAGTTCTTCTTCAGTAGCAGGTTGCAGGCTCGCAGCGAAGGCTTTCTCCTCACGGAGAACCTCAAACATCCGAACACCTCGCTCGATGCCCTCATCGAAGCGAAAGACCAGCATCGGCACGGTGCGTAGCTCCAGCATGCTCCCCAGCCGTCCCCGGATAAAGCCCGCGCCGTTGCGCAGTGCCTTCATCGCGCCTTTTTTCTCCTCTTCATCCCCCATCACGGAGATAAAAACTTTCGCAATGGAGAAATCCTGCGCCACTTCCACATCCGTCACACTCACCAGTGCGACGCGGGGATCGCCCACGTCTTTACTCAAAATCTCGGACAGGTCGCGCTTGATCATCTCGGCAACCCGTGCCTGTCGCAGTGTTGGCATAAGAGCCCTCTTCCTAAATCATTTCGATACCGTAGTCATCTAGGACGACATTGGCATCGTTGTCTATGTAATCTATCACCTTTTGGAGCACCTGGGTCGCAAAGACCGCGCTATTGCTAACCACCGTGACTCCCAGAGTGGCTCGTCGCCATGTATCCAGCTCATCTACTTCCGCGATAGAGACATTGAATTTATTGCGAACGCGAGCCACCAGAGACTTTATCGCCTGGCGTTTATCTTTGAGAGAGTCGGCATAGCCGATAGAGACGGAGAGGGTCAAAACACCGATGTGCATGTGCAGAGCCCGCAGAGCGCTTGGGGCGGGCCACCCAAAAGAAATCCGGCACGAGAGACTTCCCATGCCGGACTCATTATATCGCCTCTAAAAAAACGCCTAGCCGCCGATCTTTTTCTCGCCCTCTTTAGGCTTTTCGCCTGGCTTGGTTTTATCGGCAGGCTTGGTTTTATCGCCTGGCTTGGGCTTGTCCTTTTCGGGCATCCCGAACTCAGGGAGTTTGTCCTTGAGCTTGGACTGCATCAGCTTCTGGGTATCCTCGCGGAGCTTGCGGGCTTCGTCAGAGTCACGCACGATGCGTGGGGTCAGAAAGACAAGTAGCTCCGTCTTGCTCTTAGTCGTGCCGTTGGACTGGAAGAGCTTGCCAAGTACCGGAATGTCACCTAGCACAGGTAACTTGTTGGTGGTCGCGGAGATGGAGTTCTTAATGATTCCTCCCAGTACAATCGTCTCCCCATCCTTGACACTAACCGTGGTCTGTGCCTCACGCTGATTGACCACGGGGGCATTGAAGTCCGTGTAGCGCACAAAGTCATTGGCGGTCTGGGTGACATCCATCGTGACATAGCCATTGGATGTAATACGGGGCGTGACGGTCAGGATGATTCCCACATCTAAGAACGAGTAGTTAAATGTCGAGACACCGTTGGCATTGGTCTGTGTGCTGGTCACATAGGGCAAACTCTGGCTAATATTGATCTCCGCCGTAGAGTTATTACTGGTGAAGATACGTGGGGTTGAGAGAACCTCGAAGCGTGCATCGGTCTTGAGTGCATTCATGAAGGCACCGTACTGCCCCCCCGTGAGAGTGTAGCGGAGTCCCTGTGGCTGTGTCGTCGTCGCCTGTGCTCCAAACGAGGAGGTCGCAGCCCCCTTGGTGTCTTTGGCTCCCAAGGCTCCCAAGACGCTTCCTGCTCCCTGGGTCAAGTTCCACTCAACACCTAGCTTATCGGTGGCATCAAGACTGGCCTCGACAATCACGGTCTCGATCATCACCTGCTCAGGGATCTTATCCAGCTGCTCGACGATCTGCTGAATAAGTGCTCGGTTTTCCGGTGATGTCACAATGATCACGCTATTGGTGTTAATATCGGGAATCACGGTCACTTGGCCTGTCAGGTCACGCAGGTTTACCACGCGCCCTTGGCTATCCAAGCCGCGGGTTCCCGCACTCTGCTGTGTCCGTGTCGTGCCGCCAAAGCCGCCGCCACCAAAGCCACCAAAGCCACCGCCACCAAAGCCACCGAAGCCCTGCTGCACGGTCACGTTGGTAGCGAGCTCACCTGCCGCTGCCATCGGATCGGCCAGCCCCACTTGAATGGGATCGTTGTCCGGTACATTTTGGGCGCGTCCAAGCGAGGCTGGCGCATTGCTGCCGCCCGTGTTGCGGTTCGTGGTATTGCTTCGTGCTGCGGATCCCGTCTGCCCGGTGGTAGAGCGCGTGTTTGTCCGTGCTCCATTGCGACTCCCGAAGCTCTGGTTTAGCACATCGGCCATCTGATCGGCGCGGGCATTCTCCAGAGTCACCACAAAGGTGCTATTCTCAAACGTGATGGGCTTGTCCAGCTCTTTAATCACTTTGACCACCAGATCAAGGTTGTCCTGAGTGCTGGTGACGATTAAAGAGTTCGTGCGGGCCTCAGTCACCACAAAGCCTCCCTGCCCCTGCTGCGTCCCCCCACGACCGAAGCCCCCAAAACCACCACCGCCAAAGCGCTGATCAATGGTTGGCTGGGTGGTTGCCCCCCCCCGTCCCCGAGGGGCATTGGCGACGAGCACGTTTTGGACAACCGTGGCTAGATCCGCAGCCAGGGCAAACTGGAGTGGGAAGACTTGAGATTTCTGCGGCTGATCGGTCTGCTTGTCGATCTGCTCAATCAGATCCGCCACTTGATCTTGCTCGCGGGTAGGTGCATTGACAATCACCGAGTTGGAGTAGTCATCGGCAGAGGCACGCACCACGGAGGTATTTCCACCGCGCCCAAAGCCACCGCCACCGAACATGCTGCCAAAGCCACCCGTCTGACCGCCACCAAAGCCACCACGGCCCCCTTGTCCGCCACCAAAACCGCCGCCACCAAAGCCACCGAAGCCGCCGCGCTGGGGATCAGGGTCAGGGCTAGGGCCAGGCCCAGCACTGGGGCCGTTACCACCGCCGCCCGGCGCGGCAGGTGGTGCCGCAGGAGCCGTGCCCCCCGGTGCACCCCCTCCCAAGAGTGACCCCAGAGCCGCCAGGGGATTCGTCGCCTGCTGGCCCGAGCCTGCAAAGACATCGTTGATCACCCGTGCCACTTGAGTCGCACTGGCGTACTTAAGGGCATAGACCTTCGGGGCCAAGCTAGAGCTACTAGAGCTACGACCACTAAACATGCTGGGGTCAAAGTTTGTTGGGAATCCACTCCCACGGCCTGTGCTTCCCCCCCGACTCGACTGGGGCCGTCCTTTGATGACCAAAAAATTGCCGCTCTTGGTCAGATCAAAGTTCTTCAGCCCTAGGATCGCGTTGAGCTGTGCAAAAGCATCTTTGAGAGTCTGATCCGTTGGGCTCTGGAGCGTGATGCCACCCGTTAGTGAGGGGTCTTTAACAATCGTGATACCACTAGCCTTGCTAAAAACACTCAGAACGGCATCTATGCTGGCATTGCGAAAGTCCAGCTTGAGGCGGGTCTTCGGGTTGAGCTTGAACTGCTCCCAAGCAGGCTTGGGGAAGTCCATGCCCCCACCAAAGCCGCCACCACCGAACTGATCAAACTGAGCATGAGCCGCGGAGGGCGTTAAGACTACAGCCAGCAGTAGCAGGGGAAAATGTCGAACTAAAAGATTTGTTTTCATTAGGAATTTCCTGTAGGTTGCGTCGTTGCCACATCAGGCGGCAAGTTAAGACTGATCGGGCTCATATCCGAGTTTCCTCCTCGATTCCCACGCTGACGGCGGCCACCTCGGCCACCGCCACCCTGCTGACCAGGGTCGGTTTGAGGGAGGGCAGGAAGGGTTACCCCACTAGGGATGGTAGGCGCTCCGGGTAATAAGACGGGCGATGTGTCCACAGGAGCTTTCTCCTCAGGCGGCTCCGCAAAGACCATCTGGGTGCCATTGCTAAACATCACACTATCGGACTTGATGGCAAGAATTGGCTGTCCCATCCACTTCTCACCGGCTTTTACCAGCTGGCTTTCTCCCGTGACTGCATTCTCTAAGAGTGCCAGTCGGACGCCGTTCTGGACAAAGATCCCGGTCAGGCCCCAGGTAGGCTTCTTGGGCTCAAGGAGAGTCTTGTCCAACGTTGCCCCGAGTGGCTGCGTCTTCTTGAGAATGATCTTGGGGGTAAAGACATCCCGAAACGGCGCGGAGAACCGAGGGAACTTGGCGGTCATGTCCAGCTTGGTGAAGCCATCAGGAGCCTTTACCTGTGTCCCAGTGATACGGCCTTTTTTATGCTTGGTCGCGGCATCCGGCTCCGAGAGGAAGTAGAAGGCTACTCCTCCCACAAGCGCCAGAAACGCGAACCAGGCAGTGGGTTTGCTAATCTTAGCCACGAGCGGCTCCCTCCTGTTTGGCAGGCGTATTTTTCACGGTGGGCGGCTGACTCGGCGCATAAGCAGAAAGCCCTAGTGTGGCTGTTACCGCGTTCGACGCGGCATCGCTGGAGGCGAGCTGGAGCGAGCGAAGCGCGAGCTTACTGCTAGGACGGTCCAGCGTGGCGGCAAAGGCATGCACCGCAGGGTATGGCCCTGAGATTTGGACGCTAAAGGGAAGCTCGGACAGCTCCGGCAATGTCTGAGTTCGCTGGGGGCGAAACGCGGAGAGCTTGAGCTTTCGTGCGGTGGCTTCTTGCGTGAGCTGTGCCAAGACAGCGGCCGCGATCGTGTCGGGGTCGCCCTGCCAGAGCCGAGCGGAGAGCTGCGCACGGGTCTGCTGGCCACTAAGCTGGGTTCGCTCAATTTGTTCTAGAAGCTCTTTTCGGCTACGCTCTTTTCCCATGGCAATTCCTTCGGTGGTCGGCTTTTTCACCAAGAGCATGTAGCCGAGCGAGCCCGTCAGAATGACCAGTGCGGCGAGCATCACGGCACTCGGCCCCGCCTCTTGTGGGTTCTTGAAGTTGAGGAAAGAATTTGTCACGGTGTCCCTCCCGAAGCACTTGTGCCACTTACCGAGGCAACCTTGGCGCGTGACGAGCTACTTCGTGCGCCTTTCTTACCTGCCTTCTCAGAGACAGGCATGGGAAGGTTGCCAACAGCGGTGGCGACGATATTGAACTGGACGACCGGCTGCTCGGCGACCTTGGCCCCGTTGGCAAAGACGAGTTTTACATCACGGAAGCGTGGGCTGGCACTCAGTGAGTCCACGGCCTTGGCAACAAGTTCCCCGCGCTTGGCAGTGCCACGAAGCTGGACAGGCTTCCCACGCTCCGTATTGATCCCAATCAGCCAGGAGCCTTCAGGCAGTGCGCTACTGGCCGCCAGAACCATATCGCTCAGAGGTTGGGCCGGAAGAAACGCACGATCCAGAGTCGTCTTCATGCTCGTGGCACGATTGGCTTTGGTCTGCTCCGCGTCCCGAGTTGCCCGCAGGGTCTTGAGCTTCGATTCCCACTTCGCCTTGGCAATATTCACTTTCGACTGCGCCTCGGAGTGCTCTACCCAGATAAAGCCCGCGAGCATTAACGACGAGATCAAGAGTAAGATCGAGAGGCGTGTCTTGGCACCCAGCTGCTCTTTCTCCAGCTTAGCCCGGTCTTCATTGAGCGTGAACGAGAACTCAGGCGCAAGGTGAAGCAGCTCCAGTGCACGCCCCCGCACGACTTCGAGATTACCCACCCCCGCCGACATCAGAGTGCGCTGCGCCTCTTGCCCCACATTGGCATTTTCGGAGGCCACGCGGCTAAAGCGCACCACACCGTCTTGAACCACATCGAGGGTCATTCCTGTCGGTAGCTTATCCACCACCAGGGCATCGGGACGTGCGGCAACAGCAGCAGAGGCCAGCGCAACCGGAAAAATCGCCGTCGCCTTGAGACCCGCATCTGCGAGCTCGATACGAAGCTTCACCAGATCACTTGCCCGCATCGCCCCCACGACCGTGAGCCAGCCTTCCAGGTTGTGATCGTCGGTCTGGTAGGCATCAAAGGCAAGCTCACTGGCAGGCAGAGGGAAAAGCTGCCCCAGTCGAAGATTGACAAGCCGACGAAGCTCCTCGGGCGTGGCTTTAGGGAGGCGAATCGCCTTCAGAAAGACACAGCTCCGACTCACCCCGACCAGGGCCTCTTTATGGCCACGGACAAATCGTCCCAGCTCATCGATGCTCGTGCCCCGTGCGCGACGGTCATCGGCACGGTCCATCGCCAGCACTGAGCCCGGAGCCCACTCCAGATGGAGGGTTGGCAACGCTCTCCTTTTCACTGATTCCCTCCTGAAGACACCGACGTTGTCGTTGCCTCTTCCCAGCTCCACCACGCGGGGATACTGGTCGTATTGATGCGCTCTAGCTGAATCACCAGAGCACGACTGTTGCGAATTCCAACGACGGCTTCATAGGCCACACCAACACCACCACTCTCTCCCCAGACTCTTACGAGAAACGTATCGCTCCCCACACACACCGCATCGGCCACCTGGCCCAGAGTCGTGCCCGTTAGTCCTGGGATGCTGGAGAGCTCCCCCAGAGTGGCAAACCCTGTGCTCTGGCGGGTGATGATCGCGCTGGCAATGTCTGACGTCACACCGGGTAGCTGGGCAAGTACCGACTCAGAAGCCGTGTTGATATTGACTTTTCCTATCAGGCGAGTCTCGGTCGTAAAGGTCGCCGAGTCGAGCACTTGTTGCGCAGCTTGGGTCGCGACACCCGCCCGCCCGAGCAAGTTGGCAAACGATGTGAACGGCCCCTGGGTCGCCAGATTTGCCGGGAGCCCAAGCTGAATTAGGGTAAGTGGGCTGAGGTTTTGCTGGTTCAGGTTGGTGCGGGCTCCCCCAGCAGCGAGCGTATTGGGGGCGCCGCTAGAGACCGTCAGCACTCCCGCCAGCGCCAGCGGTTTCCCATTGGCATCCTCCAGAGGAGTATTGGTCGTGATGTCTTCGGCATTGGGGCTGTAGAGCGTTCTCGCGGTCCAGCCCTTGATCAGAGCCAGCTCCGTTAGGCTTTTCAGCGTCCCCAGCCGGGCATTATAGGGAGTCGTCAGCGCTTCGTAGTAGCTGTCTTTTGCGCCTTCAGTTCGTGGTGTCGCCCCCGTCTCGCGCCAGTCGAGAAGGCTCGCGGTCTGCTCGGAGGTGAGGGGAAGGTTCTGTAGCTGGGCTTCGGTGAGGGTGTTGATGTTCAGGCGGCTCCCCGCATCTAAAATCTGAACACGGTAGGTCGCGCCGCCCGTCAGCTCCGTGACTTCCGTGCCATTGGTTCCCAGAGTCGCCCAGTCATCATCGAGCTTTACTAGATTCGTATTGACGGCCTGAAGCGCGGAGAGGGACATGGCCAGTGCGCTACGCGCCGCCGCCTCCGCACGACGGTCCCGAAGCGTGTACTGCGTGGCCGTGAGGTAGGCACGCTGGTTGGCCGCAAAGACCGCCAGCATGGCTAGCAGCCCTGCCAGCACCACCAGCGCCAGCACCATCACGCCCCCACGCTGACCACGATTGTTCCTCCGTCGGACGGGGGCTAGGGGGGTGCTCATGCGGTGCCTCCCGTCGAAGTCGCATTGGCGGGGTTGTCGGCATCCACATCGCTGGTGGGAACCGGGACGACAAAGCTATGGGTCTGATTCTGCGTGTCCGTTGCCAGAGTGTAGCTGACCCGCACCGCCGCCGGGAGCCGCCGCGTGCCACCTTCTTCCGTCGTGTCCCAAGCCGTCACCCACTGAGTCCCATCATAGAACTCAAAACCAATGCTGGTGACCGACGACTCTAGAAGAGACTCCCTGCCTCCCTGCGTCACATCGCCATCGGCGGGGGTCTGAAGACGCTCAAAGAGCCCGGTATTGCTCCCCGCATCCCCGACTGCCGTCGTACTAAGCGAGACCTCCGTGATTCCGCCCTGGGGACCGCGTGCCTCATGCTGTGTCTCAAAATCATCCGTGCTCTGCTGCGTCGTGAGGGGCAGTCCCAGAGCCGTGGAGGTGAACGTCAGGCGATCCGCTCCGAGCGCTCCATCGCCCTCGGTTGCCGCCACAAAGTAGGTCATTCGATCGGCGGTGTCCTCGGAGAGAATTGCTTCATTGAGGAGCCGGGTGATGCGCCGCTCGACACGCGCGGTGGGGTTCTGCTCGCTCTGGCGCTGTGCCTGGCGGCGCTGGACATCAATACTTCCGGTAAAGGCGTAGGTGAGCGCATAGGTGAGGAAGCCCATCATCACGAGCACCACCAGCAGCTCCAGCAGAGAGATCCCTGCCCGTACCTTTCGTCGTTTATTGCCCACTTGTGCCCGTTCCGGTTGTCGTTGTTGTCTCAGGTGGGAAGAAAACCCGCTCACTGAGCGCCTGCTGGGAGTCTCCCCGCGTCGCCGTGATCGTCGCCTCTTCCACGTTTGCGTCGTCGGTGGTCTGAAGCTCCAAGCTCCAGTCGGCATCTGCATAGCCCTCTGCCGAAAAATCCCCGCTGGTCTCCGCCGTACGCAGATCCCCTTCTATCCGCAGAGCCGCGAGCTTCTGGCTTGCCAGCCGCTGGAGCAGCTCCGCATTCCGCGCCGACACATCGGCCCGCGAGAGCGACCCAATCGCCGTGAGCGTCCCCGCCACCGCCACCCCTACCAGAGTTGCTGTCACCAGCACCTCGATAAGGGTAAAGGCTCTTGCCCCCTTAGCCACGCTGTTCAAGCTCCCCAGCGCTCCAGCGCTCCTCACCGGACTCGGTAGCGTTAGAGGAGCTGGCGCTGATCCAGCGTGGAAGCTCTCCCTCACCGGGCAGGCGCAGACTCAAGATGCGATTTCCCTCTGCCAGCTCCAAGCGCCCTGGCACGGCAGAGCCGTCGGGGTAGACAGTCCACTCCCACGACGATAGATCCACACTCTGCCCCTCGGCCTGCGCGGCATCCAGCGTCAGTCCCCCACTGAGAGCAATGCGCTTCACTTCCGTCGGGGACTCGCCTTCTTCTGCCGCACGCTCCATGATGAGCGTGTCACCGCCTTCTGCCCGAAGCGTCACGGCTTTCTTGCTCAGACGCGCTTCATTCTGGGCCTCCACAGGCAAGCGCAAGACACTCGCTTTGAGCGTCTGCACGTCCTGAGAGCGCTTAAGAGCAACGACATTGGGAATCACGAGCGCTGCCATGAGAGCCAGGATCGTGATTACCACCGTCGCCTCAATCAGCGTGAAAGCCCCCCCAGCCCCACCACCCTCGCTACGCGGGGTACCCGAACGGGGGAGAAAAGAGGTTTTTTCCTTGCTGTCCCCCCGCAGCGCGGGGGTTAGGGGGGAGGAAAACATCTAGCTACTCGCTCGTGATATCCGAGTTGTCGCCCTCGCCACCCGGTGCGCCATCCGCACCGTAGGAAGCGATAATGAAGTCCTGACCATCGGGGCCGGGGGACTCATAGACATACTCATTCTGCCAAGGATCACCCGCGATTTCCTTTTGGGTGTAGGGGCCACGCCAGCCATTGACATCACCGGGCTGGACGCGCAGGGCATTGAGGCCCTGCTCCGTGGTGGGGAACTGATCCGTATCTACACGGTACTGCTGCAGCAAGCTGGAGAGTGTGGCGATATCACTCGCCGCCTTGGCACGCTTGGCATCACTGGTGCGGTTAACCACACGGGGGACGATCAGCGCTGCAAGAATGGCCAGGATCAATACCACGACCAGCATCTCAATCAGCGTAAAAGCACGTTTTTGTCTTCTCATCTATTTCACTGTTTCCTGCGCTTGAAATATCGGCAAGAGCACCGAAAGAACCACAAACCCCACAAAGATTCCCATGGATAGAACGATCACGGGCTCCACCAAAGAAACTAGACGGCGCATCCCGGTATCAACCTCGAAGTCAAGGCTATCGGAGACCCGTCCCAGCATCCGAGGTAAGTCCCCCGTCTCTTCCCCAATGGCAACCATGTGTGTTAGCACGGGAGGGAATGTCCCCGTATCGCGCATAGACTCGGCAATAGGCCGCCCATCACGAACTTCTTCACTCACTTTTTTGGCGCTGAGCTGGAAGACTCTATTTCCGGCAGAGAGTCCGGCAATGTCGAGCGCCTCTAAGATCGGAACACCTCCATAGACGAGTGTACCGAGAACGCGCGCAAAGCGCGAGATCGTCGCTTTCATGACCACGGGGCCAATCAGCGGCGCTTTCAGCAGAAACTTATCTCGCAGATACGCGCCACTGGCGGTCGCCAGCCAGCCTCGCAACAAAACATAGCCCCCGATCACGACACCTAAAACCAGGATCCAGTTCTGGGAGAGAAAGTCCGTGCTTGCCAGAAGGATCTTGGTGGTCACGGGGAGATTGTTGCCGAGGTCTTTGAAAACCCCCGAGAGCTTGGGCACTACAAAGAAGAGCAAGAACAAGATCACAAAGACTGCCGTGAAAGCAAGAATGGCCGGGTAGACAAGCGCACCGCTGATCTGGCTGCGCCTTGCCACTTCTTTTTCCTGAAAGTCTGCCAGACGACCCGCCACTTCAGGAAACTGCCCACTGGCCTCACCGGCACGCAGGGTCTGGGTGAAGACATCGTTGAAGAACTTTGGGTGCTTGGCAAGCGCTTGGCTCACCGGCATTCCCGAGCGGACATCTTCCAGGGTCTGCTCCGAGACTTCTTTAAGCGTCAGGCTCTCGGACTGCTCGGCAACCACTTGTAGAACGCGGTCCAAGGGCAAGCCCGCCTGAGAGAGATCGGCGAGACGTCGCGTAAAGAGAGCAAGCTCCTGCCGCGATGGTGCCCGCCGGCTACCAAACGTCGCTGCCCCCGCGCTCGCAACCACGGAGGACTTCGACTCTGCGATCTCAAGAACAAAGCGCCCTTCCGCATCGAGCCGCGCCAGTGCCGCCTCTTTGGTCTCCGCCTCGATAACACCCGTGCGGCGTGCGCCGCCGGCATCCATCGCAACATACGAAAAACTCAGCGCGGACATGGCTTAGAGTGTCTCCCTCTGACAGACGCGCAAGACTTCTTCGGGCGTGGTTTTCCCCGCAAGAACGGCAATCTTGCCATCGCCTAAAAGTGTCCGCATTCCATAGGTTTTAATGGCGTAGTCTTTCATCTCATTGGAGCTAGCCCGTTCGACGGTCATGCGCCGAATCGGCTCATCAAT
>NZ_CBAYMC010000024.1:0-26106 GCF_964826245.1 Armatimonas sp.
TGACGATCAAGCCGGCCGATAGCTTTCCTGCCGATGGCGGCGGCGGTGGTGGTTTTGACAACAACGCCGATACGCTCTTTCTGCCTCCCGTGCTTCTGGAGCGCTACCTGATCGCGGCTCAAGAGGTTCTGGAGGCAGCCCCACCCAGCACGCTCTTTTTTGTCAAGCCGAGCGCCAAGCTCCCCGCCCGCGCCGCTGCCAAGACCATTGTCGAGCGCTACGCCTCCCGCGCGTTCCGTCGGCCTGTCTTGCCCGAGGAGACGGCTCGCTTAATGCGCCTCTATAGCGCACAGAAAGTCCACGAAGACGGTGTGAAGGCGGCGCTGAAGGCGGTGCTGATTAGCCCGAGTTTCTTATTTCGGGTGGAAGAGGCTCCCACCAACACGGGAAATATCGCGCTCTCGGACTATGAGCTGATCAGTCGTCTCTCGTATTTCCTGTGGTCGTCACTGCCCGATGACACGCTCTTTACGCTTGCTCGGACAAAGAAGCTGAGGCAGCCTGGTGTGCTCGCCGCGCAAGTGCGCCGCATGCTGCTAGATCCCAAGTCCCGCAGCTTCTACGAGAGTTTCGTGAGCCAGTGGCTGCACACCCGCGACTTGCAGACCGGAGTCGCCACACCCGATCGAGGCCGCTTCCCGCAGTACGACAATACCCTCCGTGATGCAATGTACCAGGAGCCGGTGTTGTTCTTTGAGAGTCTTTTTCGGGACAATGCGCCGCTAACCAACTTACTCTCTGCCGATTACACGTTTGTGAATGATAAACTAGCCGCGCACTATAGCATGGAGCCCGTGACCGGTGGCGGTTTCAAGAGAGTGTTGGTGGACACGGCAAAGCGCGGGGGGATTCTGACCATGGCGGCGACCCTGACCGTCTCCAGCTACCCACAGCGCACCTCGCCGGTCTTGCGGGGGAAGTGGGTTCTCTCCGAAGTCCTAGGAACGCCGCCGCCCCCCCCGCCGCCCGTGACCAAGACCCTGCCACCGAGCGATAGAAAAGAGAATGGCCTGACCTTTAAGCAGCGGCTCGAAAAGCACCGCGAAGAGCCTGCCTGCGCCGGGTGCCATGCCCGCATTGATCCGATGGGCTTTGGACTAGAAAACTACGATGCGATTGGGCGCTGGCGTGAGAAGATCAACGACGATCCGGTGGATGCGAGCGCCAAGCTCTTAACCGGCGAGGAGTACCATAGCGCCTCGGAGTACAAGGCGCTGGTTCTGAAGCAAAAGGATGCTTTTTTGCGCAACTTAGTCGAGAAGGTGCTCGCCTACGCCCTGGGCCGTGGCCTAGAGCCGCACGATCAGCCCGCGGTGAAGAAGATCCTAGCGGCCCTACAAAAAGACGGCAACAAGTCCGAGACTCTAGTCCGCGAGGTGGTCTTGTCCCTGCCGTTTGGGTTCAAAGAATAGCCTCCGCCCCGTAAACGAGGCGTCGAGAGCCTCGCAGGCTCGGCTGGGAAGCCCGTGCCGGGCTGCGGCCATGCCCTCTAAAAAACAGAAAACCCACCCGCCTAGGTTCCCCCCTCCGGGTACCCCGCGAAGCGAGGGTGGGGGGGCTAGGGGGTGGGTCGGGAGGGCTCTTACTTGAGCTCGATGGTTGCGCCTTCGGCCTCGAACTGGACCTTGAGCTTCTCGGCTTCTTCCTTGCCAAGGCCGGTCTTAACAGCCTTAGGTGCGGTGTCTGCGATCTCCTTGGCCTCTTTGAGACCAAGACCGGTGATGTCACGAATGACCTTGATCACCTGAATCTTCTTGTCGCCGGGGCTCACAAGAATCACGTCGAACTCGGACTTCTCCTCTTCGACAGGTGCGGCGGCGCTGCTAGCAGGGCCAGCGGCAACGACGGCGGAGACGCCGAACTCGGTCTGGAGGGCCTGCACGAGGTCGTTGACCTCCAGAATGGTCATGCCCTTGAGCTGCTCAATAAAGTCAGCGGTATTGATAGCCATTTTAGTTTCCTTTGTGACGTTTTAACGTCGTGTCAATTAAGCTGCCTTCTGCTCTGCGATAGACGCAAGCGTTGCGGCGAGGCTGGTCAGAGGGGACTGGAAAGCCCCAAGAATCATCGCGTAGAGAGTGTCGCGCGGCGGGATCTTGGCCAGAGCGTCAATGTTTGCTGCACTCTGGAAAGTACCGTCTACCACACCACCCTTGATCTTCAACGGGGTATTGCGGTTGCTGGCGATGTAGTCGCTGATCACCTTGGCGGCTGCCAGGGAGTCTTTGGCGAAGACAACAGCGGTGGGGCCGTTCAGGGCGGCATCCAGGTCTGCGTCGGCGGCGATAATGCCATCGGCGGCACGCTTGAAGAGCGTGTTCTTCACGACAGAAAAGTCGCTGTCGCTATCAGCAGCACGCAGCTTGGTGCGGATATCACCCACTTGCGGGACACTCAGGCCACGGTACTCGGTCAGGATCACGGCAGAGCTGCTCTTGAGCAGATCGCTGATCTCTCCGACCACACCCGGCTTGGTACCGAGTTTCTTTTTAGGTTGTGCCATTTAAATTTTCACCTCCTTCTGAGTAAAACACAAAACCCCCGACCGAAGGCAGTCGAGGGCGCACGAAGATATTTAAGATGCTGTCATCTTCTCTACCTCGGCGGGCGGACTTCTGGGAGAAATCCATTAAACGCAGACGCGTACCGGCTGTCTCGGGTGGAAGTGTTGATTTCCAAACGGGGAGTCTATCACACCGTATCAAAAAGTGCAACTATGCTGCGAGACGTAGGGCAGGGGGCTCGATGTCTTCTGCCGTGGAACGTAGCTGGGGGTCGTCCTCCATGGCATGCTCGAAGGCGGCAAAGATCTCGGTGTTGAAGTGCACTCCTACCTGGCTGCGCATAAATTTCATGGTTTTTTCATGCGACCAGGCGGCACGGTACGGACGATCGGATGTGAGGGCATCGTAGACATCGGCGACCGCGACGATGCGTGCCATGAGGGGAATCTGCTCCCCGATCAAGCGATCCGGGTAGCCTGTGCCGTCCCACTTCTCATGATGGTGGCGCACGGCCCCCAGTACCTCGGGGGGAAAGGGAACCGGTTGGAGAATCTCGCTGCCGAGTGCGGCGTGCTCTTTGATCAGCTCAAACTCTTCGTCGGTGAGCCTGCCGGGCTTGTTGAGAACGGTATCGGGAATGGCGATCTTGCCAATGTCATGGAGCGCTGCGCCCACTTCAAGTGTGCGAAGCTTCTCTTCGGAGAGCATAAGGCGCCTGCCGATCGCCAGAGACATGGCGACGACGCGGGAGATATGCTCCTGCGTGTAGCGGTCTTTTGCCTCGATAGCGCGCCCCATTGTCTGCACCATAGAGGAGTACAGACTCTCCAGCTCTTCAAAGCGTTTCTCTTTCTCTTCGTCACGCTCCCGGTGGAGACGTAGGTTGTAGAGATAGAGCAGGGGTTGTGGCAACATCACAAGACCAAGGGGAATTGCGTTGTAAAAACCGGCGGAGATATTGTGGGCAAGCCAGACTACCCCCACCATAAAGCAGCCCGCTGCTATGTAGGTTGGGGCAGGCCAGAGCGTGTTGTTGTAGAAGAAGTCCGCCGATTTTTTGCGCGTCCAGCCCATCGAGAGAGAGACGGCTCCCGTCACAAGCGCGGCATTAAGCAAGAGGTGCAACATGGCCATCAGTACGATCATGAGGGTGCTAAGAAGCGCGGTGACGACGGCTTCAGGAGTCCTTGCCACAAAAAATTGATCGTGGGAGGTCAGCGTCTCAATCAAAAGCAGGCACTTGCTCAATATCCATATTGTCAGGGACATGGAGCTAAGGTTGAAAGCCGTTTGGTAGAGTGGGCTTTTCTGGCGTGCCACGAGGGTTGAGAACATGGACGACAAGAAAGAAACCAAGGCAACGGAAGGACCAAAGAGAAATAGAGTGAGAAGGTCGGCGATAAAGCCAAGCGAGATGCGAACCGAGTTATTACTTGTCTTCCCCGAGGCGAGAGTCACTTTCTGCTTACCGGCGAATGCGCCTATCAGACAGACGATTGGAAAAATGATCGGTGATTGCTTGCTGAGGGGATAGCGTAGCAAGATATCCACCACTCCCACACTGCCCAGCAGTATGGTTGTGACGATA
Source organism: Armatimonas sp. (assembly GCF_964826245.1). Lineage (NCBI taxonomy): Bacteria > Bacillati > Armatimonadota > Armatimonadia > Armatimonadales > Armatimonadaceae > Armatimonas > Armatimonas sp. The sequence continues at coordinate 4,093 of NZ_CBAYMC010000024.1, forward strand.
TATGCTGCTGCCCTTCTAGGTAGTCGCCCTTTCATCTCCCGGGATTATCGGGAGAAGCTCTACGATCTTTTAGACATAGGACCTCTATATTTATGCCACAAGGCGTAGAGGAGGTATCTTTTCTGTCAGAACTTCGTCGGGCGGAGGAGTAGGGAGTTGCTTTTGTGCTTCGAGGCGCTGGTGAAGAGCTTGAGTAAGCGCTTCCGCTGAGCTTCCATCCTCTGGGAGGGACGCCGACCCAATCCAGGGGTGAAGTCGAAGAAAGAAAGCCGTGCCATCAGGGCCCAGGATACGGTAGCCGTGGATGGCCTGACGCAGGTTGCGTATCACGGTGGGAGCGTCTTGGGCCGTCGTTCCGGGGAGGAGAATCGTAAAGCTGCCCTTGGTTTCCGTAAGTAAGATATCGGTGTTGCGGAGCGTGCCGTGTAGGACGAGCTCAAGCTCCTCCAGGGTCTGTGTCGCACGCGCCTCCCCGATGGACTGGGCAGCGCTTGACCAGTCCGCAAGCTCTAGCTGGAGCAATGTCAGAGGGTGCCCTAGCTCCTGGGAGCGGCTACACTCACGCTCCAGCAACGAGCCCGACAGGGAAGCTGTTTTGTGAAGTGTGGCGAGCAGACGGGCAGCCGCAAGAACCGTCGCCGCGTAGAGCTGAGACGTCGCTTCACCTCGCCTACCTTCTTCTTGAGGTTTTTGAAACCATTTCATCTACGAGAATCATTGGTCAGGAAATTGTTAGTATGTAGGTATAATCGTGCAGAAATGTCCCCAGCAAGAGCGCACGCACGTCGGGTTTTAACAGAAGAGGCCGAGGCGCTTTGTCTTCTGGCCGAGCGCTTGGACGACGAGTTCGATGCGGTTGTCGAGCATTTAGTGGGTCTCACCGGGCGCGTGGTGGTCTCTGGGATGGGCAAGAGCGGCCATATCGGACGGAAAATCGCGGCAACTCTGGCCTCGACAGGTACCCCTGCGTTTTTCCTACACCCCGCAGAGGCAATGCACGGCGACTTGGGAATGGCCGCACTGGGAGACACCGCGCTCGTGCTCTCCAACTCCGGGGAGTCCGATGAGCTTCGGGCGCTCCTGCCTGCCTTAAAACGCCGCGTGACCTGCTTAATTGCGATGACGGGCCGCCGTGACTCCACCCTGGGCCGCGCGGCAGAGCTGATCCTAGACACCAGTGTCCCCAAAGAAGCCTGCCCGCTGAACCTCGCCCCGACAACCTCGACCACGGCGATGCTGGCCCTCGGCGATGCGCTGGCCGTGGCCGTGATGGAGGCGCGAGGGTTTCATTCGGAGGACTACGCAAAACTCCATCCCGCAGGCTCACTGGGGCGTCGTTTGCTGCTCAAGGTCTCCGATCTGATCCGGCGCGGCGATGAGCTGGCCGTGGTTTCCGACACCGTGACGGTTCACGACGCCATGACCGCCATCACCCGCGCTCGTGCGGGTCTGGCCTGCATCGTGGATCGGGAGGGCAAGCTGGTGGGCGTTCTCTCCGACGGCGACTCACGACGCTTTTTTGTAGAGATTGGGCCAGAGGCGTGGGATCGGCCCGTGACGGAGGCCATGACAAAAAATCCCCGCCTGATTGAGGGCGATCCCTTGGCCGCTGAGGCAATGGAGAGCTTCGAGAGCGGCCCCGTCCGCTTTGGCGACATGCCCGTGGTGGATAGCGCGTCTCGGCCCGTCGGGGTGCTGACCCTGAAAGACCTGGTGCGAGCAGGAATCCTACCGCCGAGTAGCCAGAGGGAATAAGGTGTTTTCAAACCGTGCGTAAAAGCGGTTCTTTCGCGAGTTTGACAAAGGGTTCGCTGATGGCCTTTCTTGCCCGCCTGCAACCGCGTGTTTGCCGCCGCACTTGGCCCGACTGTCAGCCAGGTCGTGGTCAGTGTCGTCAGCACCGCGATTCGTCGCAGGGCTTGATAACTAAACCCGCTCATGACTATCTCTCTCACCTCACGTCCTCCATAAGCGCGACACCATTTTACTTTTCTCTCTCCACCCCCGAGATGAAAAACTTCTGCGTCAAATAAGGTTATCGTTTCGCCTGCGGTGATCTGTGATCGGGTTGCTCTCTACGAAAGCCGCCTTGCGGACGCAAAATCACCGCAGGTAAAACGATAAACTATGTATTTGTAGCCGAATCAAATTTTTGACATGTAAATTCGAATTTTACTTAGCCAACATCATCTATAGTTTCTTTCTTGAGAAAAAAGAATATACTAACATAATTATAAATAGTATTAATGTTAAAAATCCTGAAAAGATCGGTATTGCTATCACTAGGCGTCCATTATCTCCATCTCCAGCAACATTATAATACAAAAAAATAGACACTGATATGATTAATAATAATCCGAACAAAAATATGAGACGTATAACTTTCATCTTTTAAGACTGTTTCCAACACTAACTGAGAGTTTCCAATCAGCTAGTGTTGAACCTTTCATTTAAAATTAAAATCGTTGATGTACAGGTATATATCCAACTATGTGAATATCAAAAGGACGAGGTGTTGTGCCATTGATTAGTCCAACACCATTTATCTGTTGTTCTAATATCCAGGTAAGTCCATTTCTGATAAAATCTCCTTGCGTGTTAGGTCGCTGGTTCGTGTCATAACGATCAGGATACAAGAATACTTTTCCATCAACAGCTGTTATTTTTCCATCTTGAACAGTTATTTGTCCGACAAAATGTCCATCTGCATTTCCTATCAATCCATCATGCATATTAACATTAAAACCATCAACGTCTACAGGGTAAATCATTGCCTGTCCCGGAATTGGAAGATAGTATGGTGGAATATCAATAGTAGGCAACGTGAATGTAGGAGGTCTTAAACTTCCTATTTCACCTATTCCTATAGACATATCTGTTCCTGTACCAAGGCCAGCATGATTCGCAGCAGTCTCTGCAACACCTGCTTGGGTTCTTTGTAATCCTTTAGGATCAACATCATTGATAGGATCGTTTTGACAGTATGTGTACCAGTTGTACCCATCTCGGATCGGGTCACGGGAGATAAATCTCCCTGTGCTTGTATCGTACATACGATGCCCCAGCCGCATCAGACCCGTCTCGCTGTCCTGCTGGTAGCCATGATTCCCCGCGAAGCCGAACGGCGTGGGAATCGAACCACTGCTCGTCACTACCAGACCGAACGCATCCGTGCTTCTACTATCCGTTACACTACCGCTACCATCTGTCAGTGCTTTCACACTACCCAGAGCATCGGTGTGGTAGAACTTACTACTGCCTCCTCGATTCTCGCTCACCAAACCCGACGCGCCATGAACAAAGCTCGCCGCGCCATCATTTAGAACCTGGCTGTCAATCCCATCATCCGAGAGAATGTAGCTCGCGCTTGCTCCTCCCGACTTGCCCACACGCTGGCCCAAGCCGTTGTAGGCGTAGTTTACCGTCGTGCTACCATCGCTGGCACTCTTCAAGTAACCCGCGCCGTTCCATGTCAGCGAGGTAGAACCACCAGACCAGCTTACGCCTGTCATGTTCCCGGCGTTATCATACGAATATGACTTACCGCCTGCGGTTAAGAGTTTGTTGGCGTTGTCGTACGAATAGTTCTCCGTCGTGCCACCCAGCGTTTTAGTCGCTCGGTTGCCCGCGTTGTCGTAGGTGTAGGAGATTGAGTAAGCCGACGCTCCCGTTCGGACTTCACCGGTCAGTTGCCCGCCGTTGTCGTAGGTGTAGGCAAGCGCATAGCTTGGAGTCGTCTCGCCCGTCTTTCGGCCCAGCGAATCGTAGCTGTAACTGCTGCTGGTTATCGTCGTGCCGGACTTGACCGACTCGATACTCGCCAGGTCTGCCGCCGCCGTATAGCTCCGGGTTTCGACGCTGCCATCGGGAAGCGTCGTGCTGGTCAGGCGGTTGGCGTTGTCATACGAATAGCTGGTGGTTTGAGTGCTACCAGCAACCAGGCTTGTCATTCGTCCGGCATCATCATTGACGCCTGAACTTCTTGAACTATTTTAAAAAAAAACGCCATTGTATCTTTTTCTCTCTCCATTAGAGACGTAACGAATTCGATTTTACAAATTTCTTTTTTTGATATAATGAAATTAATACCTTTGTTATTCGTGATGAAATTAAATTCCCAGTCATAAGGGATATTGCCATCATTAATAATAAATAAATCACAAGGATAAAAATAAGGCAGGCCCCCATCGCTTATTAACAAGTAATAAACAAAATTATCATAAGAATATATTGCGAAAACAGAATACGTTTTATTTATTGTTAAATCCATTCTTGCTGAAAACCAATTTTTTAATCCCGAAACATCCCTAGCTGATGATTCTCTAAAATTCTTCGCAAATGTGATATTCATTAAATCCCTTATTTTAACACATTCTTCCCATCATTTTAAGGCGTGATGGGAAGAATGTGTAAGTTTCCCGACAGATAGTTTTATAGTTTACTTAAATTTGAAATCATCTGTAGCCCCAGTGATAGGATCTTTAACATAATGTATTTCTATACCATGTCTGTTATCAGCCCATTTTTCCCAGCCCGGCCATCTTGGATCTGTCATAGGAACAGCTATAGGTCTTCCACCAGGGTCAGATATAGCTTCTTCCATAGCTAATTCTTCTTCTAATGTTTCAGGTGTAGTACGCCCTGTGCTACCTAACCCTAGAGGTGGTGGCGCAGGTGTCTGGTCTTCAGGATGTGCTTCATCAAAAATATAATCAGAGGAACTTAATCCTCTATTAAGCCCCATATCTGGCGGGCCAACAGTTCCTCCATGAGAGATTGCTATTGCTGCGCCAACAAAGATACCTATGACTGCGACAACAGCTCCCACACCTATTATAACAGGAGCAGATGCGATCCCGCCTATCACGGCTATACCAGTTCCGATAACACCAGTTGTAGCTCCGGGATTCCATGTTAATGTTAACCCACTTGGATCAAGTGCATTAACGGGATCATTTTCGCAGTAGGTATACCAGTTACGGCCATCTAAGATCGGGTCTCTGGAGATGAAGTGCCCTGTCGAGTTGTCGTAGTACCGATGCCCAAGACGCATCAAGCCTGTCTCAGGATCGCTCTGATACCCTGCCTGACCCGCGAAGCCAAACGGAGTGGGCGTGCTGCCACTGCCCGCAACCGTCATCCCGAATGCATCCGTCGTGAGGCTATCCGTCGTGCTGCCAGAGCCGTTGGTGATGGCCCGAGTCGTGCCCAGTGCGTCCGAGTGGTAGAACTTGCTCGTCCCACCGCGCACCTCGCTGACCAGACCACCCGCATAAACGTAGCTCGCCGCGCCATCCGAGAGAACCGGTGCGTCTATCGCGTCGCTGCCCAGAACGTAGCTTTGACTGACACCCGGCCCGGACTTGGCGACGCGCTGACCGATGCCGTTGCTTGTGTAGGTGTATGTCCCTGCCGAGGTTGTTGCGGTCTTGAGGCGACCCGCGCCGTCCCAGGTCAGAGAGACCGTGCTTGACGAAGACGAAACGCCGGTCGTGTTGCCCGCCGCGTCGTAGGAATACGACTTGCCGCCCGCCGTTAAGAGCTTGTTAGCATCGTCGTAGGTGTAGTTCTCCGTCGTGCCGCCCAGCGTTTTGCTGGTGCGGTTCCCGGCATTGTCGTAGCTGTAGCTCGCGGTGTAAGCATTGCTCCCCGTGCGAACTTCATTGGTGAGCTGACCGCCGTTGTCGAAGGTGTAGGAAACGCTCGACGCGCCGCCATTGAGCGACTCGCCCACCCGCCGACCCGCGCTGTCAATCGTGTACTCATGCCGCGAGATCGTAGAGCCACCTGCCGTTTTATGCCAGATGTCCACCAGATCGCCCGAGGCGTTGTAACTGTCGGTCTCGGTTGCGCCATTGCCAAGTGTCGTGCCAATCTTGCGGTTGGCGTTGTCGTAGCTGTAGGTCGTGACTTTGCCACGCCCATCCGTGAAGCTCGTCTTCTGACCGGATGAGCTACCACGAACCCGATGCCCGAACAATCCGCTATTTGATTGTGAAGTTACAAGCAGCCTGAAAGGTGCACTATGAAAATTCTACCTCATTTTGGCTCTCATAAATATTCCTGAAAATGATAGCTCTTCGACGCAAGCATATTGATATACGAGAATCCCTCCACTCGTACCCCCAAGAGGACGCAAAGGTGTACAAGACAGCCTATGAATCCACTAGTTTCAGCCAAATATCCCATGAAAAAATGACGAAAACCATCATGGAATTAGACAAATAGAAATTAAAAATTGAAAAACTCCAGAAAACTATTTATATATTCGTCATTTACTGAGTAGATTTTTTTACATAATTGCATTTTCGTGTTATTATTCAATAAATAATCAATTTCTATAATCCTTTTAAATATTTCATGATCTTTATCATCTAGTAAATCAATCAAATTCAATATTATTGAATTCATGTTAAAAAGATCAGATTTTTCAATAATTTCAATCGTTTGAAATCGCTCCCCTTCATTGCCAAGTAAATATATCATAACAATAAAAAATAGTAATTCGTTATTTTTACCAAAATGATCTATTTTAGAATATTGATAAAAAAATGAAATGCCATAATTTAATATAACATAAGCACTCTTCAATTTTTTAGTTTCAATATTATCATTTTTTCTAAAAATACAATTTTCTTCTTTTATGCTAATAATAATATTTTCCTCAATATTATTCATAAAATTATTTATTTTTATAAATTTTTTAATATTGAATGGTTGTTTAACTATTTTTTTCATATGATAATAATACTCCGACCGGAGCAATCTCCGGTACCTCTTTAGTAAGGCTTCTGTTTGAGAGCAGAAGCCACCTGGACACGTGGGGGCCATGAATCGGAACCTATTTCTGGCTCTTAGAAGGCTACCACAGACCTGCTTCGCGTTCAACAATAGCCAGCCAAATTTCGAATATTTGGGCTATAGACATGACGACAATACTAGATTCATAGAGATTTTAAGAGAGATTCTGATGTTACATAGTCGCGGTACAGTACCCATCGTTGTTTGTCTGACTCCTGCCTCAGGATGAGCTGAGTCTTCGAAGAGGCGTATCATACTCGCACTGCGTAACATGAGAGATATTCTCCATCCAATAATATATCAAAATCTATAGCCAATATTCATACACAGTATGCTAAATGCTATTTATTAATTATTCCTGTGTTCTTCCACCCAGCTTCACGTACTAATTTCTCCAATTCTTCAAATGGTATGGGTTTAATAGGAGGAATTGTCCAATGACCTGGAGGATCATTATCGTTAATAGGTATTCCAACAGGTGATGGAAGCTCAACATCTGGTTCTAAAACCCATACTTTTCCTCTTCGTCCTCCACATGTAGGGTCTCCCCAGCAAGAGTATCCATCAGGAGGGACTACATTTCCTTGCTCATCAGTGGGTGATACTAGTTTTCCTGGACCACTTGCATTGCCTGTAGAATATAATGGAGGCCTGGGTTCTTCCGGGGCAGGAATAGGCCTAGGGAAGTAGGGCAAAAGTGCTATTGTACCTTCACCCCCTATAAGTGCTCCCCCCAATCCATCATTAGCAACCTCGCTAAGACTGTTACCACATTCATTACTTAAAGCCGCGGCAGCGATACCTCCTACTGCTATACCAATTAAAATATTTCCTGTAGCTACACCTGCTGCCACTCCAATCAATCCACCTAGAATCATAGAAGCCCAAGCTTGACCTGTTGGGTCTAAACGATTCACAGGGTCATTTTCACAGTAGGCGTACCAGTTATAGCCGTCGAGGATCGGGTCTCGGGAGATGAAGTGCCCGGTGGAGTTGTCGTAGTAGCGATGCCCCAAGCGCATCAAGCCCGTCTCAGGATCGCTCTGGTAGCCTGCCTGACCCGAAAAACCAAACGGCGTGGGAGTGCTGCCACTGCCAGCAACCGTCATGCCGAACGCATCCGTTGTCAGGCTGTCCGTCGTGCTGCCACCACTATTCGTGATTGCTCTCGTCGTGCCCAGTGCATCTGAGTGGTAGAACTTGCTCGTCCCACCGCGAACCTCGCTGACCAGGCCACCCGCATAGACGTAGCTCGCCGCGCCATCCGAGAGAACCGGCGCGTCTATCGCGTCGCTGCCCAGAATGTAGCTTTGACTGACACTTGGCCCGGACTTGGCGACGCGCTGACCGATACCGTTGCTCGTGTAGGTGTAGGTTCCCGCCGAGGTTGTTGCGGTCTTGAGGCGGCCCACAGCATCCCACGTCAGAGAGACCGTGCCCGACGAGGAAGTAACGCCCGTCGTGTTGCCCGCCGCATCGTAGGTGTAGGTTTTGCTGCCTGCCGTTAGGAGCTTGTTGGCATCGTCGTACGTATAGTTTTCTGTCGTGCCTCCCAGCGTTTTGGTCAGACGGTTCCCGGCATTGTCATAGGTATAGCTGGCCGTATAGGCATTGGCCCCCGTGCGAACTTCATTGGTGAGCTGACCGCCGTTATCGAAGGTGTAAGCCACCGCCGACGCGCCGCCGTTGAGCGACTCGCCCACGCGCCGACCTGCGCTGTCAATCGTGTACTGGTGCCGCGAGATCGTCGCGCCGCCTGACGTTTTATGCCAGATGTCCACCAGATCGCCTGATGCGTTGTAGCTGTCGGTCTCGGTTGCACCATTGCCCAGTACGGTGCCAATCTTGCGGTTGGCATTGTCGTAGCCAAAGGTCGTCAGGCCCCAAGGGGAAGTGCGCGTCGTGCGCCCACTATTCAGTTATAAAGGTACGAGTGGCCTACAGTCCACGTTGAGCAATACTATACCTAAATATCGGCAGTCATGGTGCCTGATAAAAAAATTACCCTTAAAATTACGAATCCCACTATCCAATTGGAAAATTTAGACTTCAGGTTCTTTAAATATAAAATTAGAAGCTATTGTTTTTGCATATTCTCTATACTCATCACTTTTAGAAAAACTTTCTCCGATTTCATTTTCTAAATCACACAATATTTCCACCATTTCATCATAATTTACAGAATTTAATACATTTTTTGCATTATTGCTATCTATTTTTCTAAAAATATTTAACAACGCCAATTTCCTATAATCACCTATTTTTAGTGAATTAAAAATATTTATCAGTTCATATTCATGATTTTTATACAATCTAAAAACTATCTCTTCGCAAATTTCTTTGAATTTATAAGCAATAATGCTATTCGGTTTTGATATTAACCCTTTTTGGGACATAAAATTCTCATGCATAATTAACGAATTCTTCAGGTAAGAAAAATACAAATTTTCAATAATGAAATTAAAATCATCAATTTTTTCTAATAAATCAGAACATTTTTCTGACCAGAAAAAATCTTTTTCATCTAAAGAGTATTGGTATAAATCGTTGAGTGTTTTCATTTTTAAGTCGATTATCTTCTTATATCTGCCGACTGAATTTAGTCGGCAGATATAGAGTGGTATTAGGGATTAAATATTGACCAACCTTCCAAAAGATGTGTCATATTCATCGCAGGATGAGTTGGTATCTGAAAGATACTTCCTCCTGGGGGTCTTGTATCATCAAACTGTTGAAACCATGGCTTAAGCTGAGCAAACTCAGCAGAAGTCAGTGGGCGTTGAAAGACTGGCGTTCCGTACTCTGCAGCATACCATGCCGCATACCCAGGATTTGTAGTCACATGAATCATAGAAGGATTTAGTGGTGAAGGAACCATTATTCCCTCATTAAGTGCGGCTTCGAGTTGTTGAGGGCCAGGTGCCCGAAAGATCACTGGTAGCTTTGGTTTAGGAATCAGAGATCCAATCTCTCCTATTACAGCACCTCCAACTGCATTACCTACACCATCAACGATACCATCTACAGCTGCATCGGCAACGTCAGCACCGTCAATCCAACTTCCGAGTGCACCACCAAGTCCTGCACCGACGGCAGCTCCTAATCCTCCCAAGCCAACAGGCCCAAGAGCAAGACCGCCAATAAGACCGCCTGCTACACTCGCGATTAGGCGCGCGTACTTTAGTCCTTCCGGGTCAAGAGCATTTACTGAATCATTTCCGCAATAAACATACCAGTTATAGCCATCGCGGATCGGGTCTCGACTTATGAAACGCCCGGTACTAGCATCGTACATACGATGCCCTAGCCGCATCAAGCCCGTCTCACTGTCCTGCTGATACCCGTGATTACCCGCGAAGCCAAACGGAGTCGGAGTAGAGCCACTCGTCGTGACTACCATCCCGAACGCATCCGTGCTACGCGAATCCGTTACACTGCCACTGCCATCCGTCAGAGTTTTTACACTACCCAGCGCATCCGCGTGGTAGAATTTATCCGTACCTCCTCGATTCTCACTTACCAAGCCGGAAGCGCCATGAACGAAGCTCGCCGCTCCGTCACTTAGCACCTCAGAGTCAATAGAATCATCTGAGAGGATATAGCTTGCGCTCGCTCCTCCCGATTTGCCAACACGCTGACCAAGACCGTTGTAGCTGTAGTTTACCGTAGTGCTGCCGTTGCTGGCACTTTTCAAGTAGCCCGCGCCGTTCCAGGTTAACGAGGTAGAACCACCACTCCAACTCACGCTCGTCATGTTCCCGGCGTTGTCATACGAATACCATTTGCCGCCCGCCGCAGTTAGCTTATTAGCATCGTCATACGAATACGATTCCGTCGTGCTGCCCAGCGTTTTACTTGCCCGGTTGCCCGCGTTGTCGTAGGTGTAGGAAACGGAATACGCAGAGGCTCCCGTTCGTACTTCGCCGGTGAGCTGTCCGCCGTTATCGTAGGTGTAAGCAAGCGCGTAGCTCGGAGTCGTCTCACTCGTTTTTCGTCCCAGGCTGTCATACGAGTACGTGCTGCTGGTTATCGTTGTGCCAGACTTGACCGACTCGATACTCGCCAGATCCGCCGCCGCCGTGTAGCTGCGAGTCTCCACACTGCCATCAGGAAGCGTGCTGCTCGTCATACGGTTGGCATTGTCGTAGCTGTAACTGGTTGTCTGGCTTCCCCCGGCGACGAGGCTTGTCATTCGTCCTGCATCATCGTAGCTGTAGAGAAGTGTGCTACCGCCACCTACTTTGCCCGTGAGTGCGTTGGCGTTGTTGTAGGAATACGTCACTGCGCCTTCGGGGGAGGTGCGCGTCGTGATCCTGCCGCCCGTGTCATAAGAATACGTCGTGGTGCCGGTACCGTCGGTCATGCTGGTCTTGGCACCGTCGTCGTTGTAGGCGAAGCTCACCGTGGGCGTGCTGTCGCTGTACGAGACGCTGGTAAGCTGACCGCCCGTGTTGTAGTTGTTCGTCACCACAACACCGCGACCGTCCGTGCTCGTCGCGACCTGGCCGTCCGTGTTGTAGGTGACGGTGCTGCCCGTGCTGTCCGGGTACGTAATCCCAGACGGCAAGCCGTCAGAGTTGTAGCTGTAGGTCGTGACTTTGCCGCGACCGTCCGTAAAGCTCGTCTTCTGACCCGCCGCGTTGTAAGCGTAGCTCACGGTTCGACCAAGCGCGTCCGTGTGGCTCACCAACTGCCCCGCGTCGTTGTAGACGAAGCTATTGACCTGACCAAGCGGGTTGGTCGTCGTCAGCTTCTGACCCGACGCGTTGTACGTGAAACTCACGGTTCGGCTACCTGGAGTCGTCACGCTCGTTGCACGCCCCAGGTTGTCGTAGGCTGTACTGACTGTCCGGCCCGTGGCATCCGTGGCAGTAAGCGCCATTCCCAGCACGTTGTAGGTCTTGCTCGTCGTGTGCCCCAAAGGATCGGTAGCACTCGTCGCGTTGCCGTTGCTGTCGTAGCTCACCGTGCTCGTCTTACCAAGCGCGTTGGTAGCCGCCGTCACCAGGCCGTAGCTATTAACCGTGTAGCTCGTCGTGTGGCCTAGGGGATCGGTCGTGCTGGTCAACCTACCGGCGCTGTCGTAGGCGTTGGTGACAACTTTTCCCATCGGAGTCGTTGCCGTCACCACATCGTTTTTCGCGTTGTAGGTGTAGCTCGTTACGTTCCCTAGGCCATCCGTGCTCGTCAGGACGTTGCCCACCGAGTCATACGTCAAACTGCCCGTAATCCCACTGGGAGAAGTCGTGCTCGTCTTACGGTAGTTCGTATAGGCGAAGCTCGTCGTGCGACTGCCAGGAGCCACCACCGAGACAAGCTCGCCGCCCGCGCCGTAGTTATGCGTCGTCACACGGCCCATCGGGTCGGTGATCGTCGCGTAGCCCGAGCCATAGGCGTAATTTGTCTGATGGTTCAGCGGGTCTTTCTCCCACGCCAGCGCATTGCCGCTCGACGTGTAGCCCTTCGTCCACACTTTTCCACGAGCATCCGTCACGCTTGTGATCCGGTGCAGCGAGTCGTAGCCGTAGCCCACCGACGTGCTCAGTGGGTACCCAATGCTTGTCAGATCGTCACTGCTGTTGCGCGTGAACGTAAACGTCCGGCTTGCCGGGTCGGTAACACTTGCCAGCTTCCCAGACGAATAGGTGAACGTTAAAACTCGTCCCGTCGGGTCGGTGACGCTGGTGACTTTGTCGCTGCTGTCGTGGGCAATCGTTACTTGGTTGTCGCTGCGATCTTTGATCCACAAACAGTTCTTGCGGTTGCCCGTGCCACCTTCGAAGCGATACCGAACCTGATTCTTAGTCGTCAGCGTCCAGCCCGTGCTATCGGCAACCAACTTGGTTGCCATGCCCGCCGGAGCTGAGTAGCTGCCGTCAATGTTCTTGGTGAACTTGTAGCCAAGACCATCGCCCCAGCGCACCGAGAAGTCACCGATCTCGGGGTCAACCACGCCATAGATACTGTAGCTGTGTGTCCAGTGCTGCCCGATCTCGCTGTTGCCATCCGCGAGGCTGTTGTGATACAGCGCCAGCGAGACTCCCATCCCACCCCGACCGCTCCAGCCCACAATCGGAACCGTGGTGAGCTTGTTGCCATTGACTGTATTGAGTCCGCCGACATTGCCCTCCCAGGCAAACGTAGACCCTGTCTGACCGTCCACGTCACGATCCACAGGGTTGACTATCCCTGTCTCCAGGGGTGGCCCTTCTTGTCGTGCCCCGTGAATCCTAGCCAATTCCAGCGGCGTGAGAACCCGCTGATGGCCTTTCTGACTTGCTTTTGCCCGCGTATTTGCCACCGCACTTCCCACACTTGGCCCCACCGTCAGCCAGCTTGTGGTGAGTGTGGTTAGCACCGCGATGCGCCGTAGCGCACCATGACTAAACCAGCTCATAGGTATCGTTCTCTCTCAGTTCTCGTTGACAGGGAGCGAGAGGCAGGGTAAAAAGACCGTGCCCGGACTCCGGGTTGATACAGCGGCTCGCCTCTTTCCCTAATCTGCCAAGACTTGGAAGAGGCGGGCCGTTTTCACCACTGGGCTCATAGAAATTACTTCTTCAGCACCAGTAGGATGCCGCCCGATTGGGCAAGCAATTTGTCCAGAGGCACAGATTTTGCCTCTTTTTCGTTAGGGTCATGGATAGTGGCACTCACTTTCCCCGTAAATGCATTCTCCGAAACCTTGAGTACCGCCACAAAGTGATTGCCCTCCCACCAGGCCACCGCAGGAGTGGAAAGTCGCGCCAGTGCGTCTCTATCCATCTGCACACCCTCTGCCTTCAGCCCGATGGTCTTCGCCGCCTTCACCAGCCCTTCTAAATTCGTCCCATTCGCATCCGTCCCCGCCGACTTGCTCAGTGCCGCCACATCGGCCTTAACGCCCAGCTCCCCTGCCGCAATCGCCAGCGCACGAGGGCCACAGTTCCCCCCCAGCCCCACCACCCTCGCTTCGCGGGGTACCCGGACGTGGGAGACAGCAGGAATTTCCTTATTGTCCCCCCGCGAAGCGGGGGTTAGGGGGGCGATAATCCCGATCTGCGTTTTGAGAAACGCTGTATCAGTAGCGGAGAGATTCGGGGTTTTGAGTAGCGTTTCCAGAACTAGCCGTGCACCGGCTTTATCGCCCTTGGCAAAAAGCGCCGTGGCTTTCTGGTACTCGGGAAGCGAGCGCACAACCGCTTTGTCCCCCCGCCGGGCGGGGGTTAGGGGGGAATCCTGCGCTTGTGCAGGCTCCGTTTTGCATCCGCTTGAAATCGTGATGCAGCACGTCAAACAACTCAAGAAAATAGCTAGTGACAAACAACGAGAGTAAGAAAAGCGCATAACGCCCTCCCTTCACCTTAACTGACAACTATTGACGTAAAATAGGGGGGGGGGGGGGCACTTTTTATGTGGAGACTACCCAATACCACCTACACCGCTATTCTACCCGCTATAAAAACAATGTCAATGCCCAGACTAATTTTTTCTGAAAATATGGCAAGCCTTGTTTCGGGTCGGTAAAATACACTGTTTGCCTCTCAAGCCCCGAAAGTGTGAGGGGAAGACACTACCCTAAAAAGAGCCGACGAAGGACTATGTACCATTGACGCAAGCGTGCGTACTATTGGCAAAAAGGTGCATCCCCCTGGCAAAGGGCTATGTACCATGGACATCGCTTTAAGAGGCTCTACCGCAAAACTACTTCAGAGAGAAGGAAACCTAATGGACACTGACCCAAATCTACCCAATACTAACGCCGCAATCCCCAGCACCAACACCGCACCGCGTACCCGTAGCGCCATTGACCAGCGCTCTCTGGAGGAGCTACAGAGTGCCGAAGAGATCGCCCAGGCCGCGCAAGTGCCCACACACGCTACGGCGCTGGCAACGGGTGGCATTACTCCCGAGGAAGTGGCGCAGCTCCTTACCAAGATCACCCAGAACCGCACCCGCTTTACCGACTCCGTGGACGAGCGGGAGAACAAGAAAAACACCACCAAGGAAGAGGGCACCACGGAGGCCAGCCTCCGCCGCCAGATTCGGGGCATCCAGAGCGCTGCACGCCTCAAGTATGCCGGAGCGCCCGATGCGGATAACCACCTGGGGCACTACTACATTGGGGAGCGCATCACCCTCAACCGGGCCAGCCTTGCCACCTACACAGCCGCCATTCTCAAGAAGCTGTCCACGGATACTCTCCCTGGAATCACCCCCGCCCGCGTGGCAAAGCTCCAGAGCACCTACACCACCTGGCAGGCCCTCAACGCCGCGCAGAGCGCCGCACTAGAGGCCGCCGTCCAGCATCGCCAGGAGGGGCTCGACCAGCTTGAAGAGATCAAGGCCACCCGCCGCCGCATCCAGCGTGCTGCCGACATTGTCTTCCCTGTCGGTGAGCCCGAGCACTACGCCGCCCGTGCCGCTTTTCACCTAGAGAAAAACAAGCCCTTTCGAGGCTGAAAGCGGTTTTGTGTGATAATAAAGGCCAAATGAGTGAGGATCTAAACACGCGGCTCTCCCGCATTCGCCTGCTGGCACTGGACGTAGACGGGACGCTCACCGACGGTGGTATCTACTTTGGGGCCAATGGGGAGGAGCTGAAGCGCTTTCACACGCAAGACGGTCTGGGAATTGTTCTGGCGCGGGGCATCGGGCTCCAGATCGCGTGGATCACGGGGCGTGAGTCGAGCATTGTCTGGCGGCGCTCTCAAGAGCTGGCGACACCACGCCACCTGGTGCTCCAAGGCGTAAAAGATAAAGTCAAGGCGCTAGAGCATGTGGCCAAGGCGGCGGAGCTGACTCTGGCGGAAGTGGCGTTTATGGGCGATGATCTTAATGACCTGCCCGCCATGAGCGAAGCCGCCGTGGCGCTCTGCCCCGCCGATGCCGCGTCCCATGTGCAGAGTGCCGCCGACTGGGTCTCCACACGCCGTGGTGGCGAGGGAGCGGTGCGTGAGGCCATCGAGCTGATCCTGACCGCACGAGGCGACTACGATAGAGCCGTGGCACTCTATCTGGAGAAGCTCGTTCCGGGGCAATAGGCGATGGAAGAAAAGCGGCAGCGGGGGCGGCGTCCGGTAGATGCACGAGAGCGCCGTGCTCGGGTTGAGGCGGCACTCTTGGAGCTAGAGTCGGTGAATCTGCCCTTCACTATGCAAGATCTGGCCGACCGTGCCGATGTCTCCCGCGCGACTCTCTACCGGGATGCGGCACTGCGGGATCTGATTGGGGGGCGTGGAGACGGCCCCGAAGTCCGCCCCGCCGACTCGCGCTCGGTGACGCAGCTAGAGACCGAGAACAAGACACTCGCCTCCGAGCGCCGGGCTCTGCGCCGTGAGCTCAATGAGACCAAGAAGCGTGTGGACGAGCTTCTGGAGCGCTGTGCGGCATTGGAGCGTGAGCGGCGCCAAGGGCCAAGCTCCGAAGCCCCCCCCGCCAGCGAGGCGGAGAAGATCCGTGCCCAAGCCTACTCCGATGGGTTTGCTGCCGGAACCCGCGCCGCGATGCAGCGTGGGGGGACGCGACCAGGCGCTTCGGGTGGCAGTGGGCTGGCCGTTGCTGCCGCACGCTTGCCACAGCCCGCCGTGCTCGCGGCACGCCGCTCTTTAGCCCGTGCGCTGCATCCGGACCTCTTTGCCAAAGACCCCGCCGCACAGCTTCTGGCCACAGAAATCCTCAAGCAATTAAATAGTCTTGCCGATAGATAAGAGTGATAAAACTCTATTTATCGGAAAGAGAGCTTATTTTTGCGCTATCGTTTCTCTGAAATCAAAATAGTCGTGGCGACTTTAGTGATTTGTTTCTTAGTATCAGATAATTTGGGGAATGCGACTACCACACGGACGAAGACGAAATCCGTCAAGGCAAGCCGCCCTAAAAGCTCCAAGCCAAAATGCAAACCCCACTGTCAATGGGATAGCTCCTTGGCGGCTCATCCAAGCCGCGGGAGCTACCGTCGCCGACTTCCCGTCCGCGCTACCGCCTATACGCCCATTAACGACCCGGTGGAGGGAGGACGCTGGACAAAGACCGAGCGGGATGGGCGCTCGGTTCATGGAGTTGCCGTAGACCCCCGGGTGATCCCACTAGGGACACGTCTCTGGATTCCGGGGTACGGTCATGCAATCGCCGATGACATTGGCAGTGCGATCAAGGGTCATCGGATTGATTTACGGATGCAGCAAGCTGCGAACATGCATCGCTGGGGAGTTCGCCAAGTTCATGTCTACGTTCTGAAGTAGAAGCAATGAATTAAATCTTGAAACAATTAGGGTGAATTTAGATATTTTGAATCCTGTTTTTAGAGTTTTTGTGACTATCTGCTATGTAGGGCCTTTTCTGCCCTTTGTGTTCTAAGGAACATAGCAAGTCGCTCTTTAGATAAACTAAGATGCTCCGGGCGCATGTCTCGCTGCGCGGCAAAGTTGCTAATCGCACGTACTTCGCAGACAGGAATCGCCCACTGTTTGCCTAGCTGTGCCAGAGCCGCGCCCTCCATTGTCTCAAAGTCTGCCTGAAATAAACCGCGACGCTGCTCCCCTTGTGAATCGGTGCCTGTGCAGGTATGAACCGTGCAACCACGCCCACGCGCTCCGGAAAAGCCCGTTGGAATCCAGAGAGGGAGCGGCTCCGAGTAGAACGCCCCAAACTCACTCTGCTGAATCGGGCGAAAGTGAGGGGCCTCAGGAAGCGCAAAACCTATGTCACCCCAGACCTCACTCTCTCCCAGGACGATATCACCGATGGCAAGGCCGGAGCCGATATACGCCCCTGCAATGCCGATATTGATGATCAGGTCAACGTTGGGGCGTGTCGGGAAGGCGGCAAAGGTCGCGGGAGAGCCCACGCCACTGACAACGAGGGAGGTCGAGGGCTCGGGCTCCCCCCAGGCAGAGAGCTCCCAGGCCGTTGCTGCGCAGACCAGAACCCGCATGAACTAAGCGGGCTCGATGCCGACAGGGCCAAAGGAGGTATTTCCCGCACGGGCGAGCAGCCCAATGGCACCTCGGGCTTGGTCGGCGGGAACTATCCCCTCTAGGAGCTGCACCGCATCGCCGTCTTCGACGGAGGCCGTAATGCGCCCGTCGTTGTGGACACTAATGGCCAGCCGATACGGGTGGTCGTACTGCCAGGCGATACTCGCATCGGAGAGGATGACGCTTTGATCATCTTGGGTCCAGACAAGCCGCGCCGCACCGTCGGGTGAGAGAACCAGGCTAATATGCCGTCGCAGGCCGCGCACGGCTGCCATCAGCCCCACGCCATCGGCTAGGTGCGCTTTCACCTGGGTGTAGACACTGTAGCCGCTCCAGTGGTTACAGCCATGGAAGGCATAGCCGGTTGCCTCATTCTGAACAATGCGGTAGGGGAACTCCCCACTCTGTGTCGAGAAGTGCTCTGCCGCATCTACCCACGCGCGTCGCCAAGCCGTTCCCTCACACGCTTGCAGAGTTGTCTCGGGGACGCCGCTCCAGCCGAGCCAATCCAGATAGACCGCACCGGATCCACTGTGTCCCCCGATTTTAATCCCCACTTCCGCAATGGGGTAGCCACCAAGATCGGGAAGGATCCAGGTTAGGTTGGCATGGTCTCCCGGCTCCAGCAGGCTCAGTGGCCCGCGGAGCGTCTCTAGCTGATCCTCTTTGCCGTAGTAGCGGACATAGAGGCGGACGGCTGCGGGACGCGTGTTGGTATCGTCGGCGACTACGCGTGCTCGGACGGTCTGGCCCGGATAGAGAGTGGGGGAGGCGATCATACTGTAGCCGGGCATGTTGAGGGCATCGGGAGGGGTGAATGTCGCCGTCGCCGCCCGTGCCGTTCGTCCAGCCGCCACACCGGTGTAGGAGATCTTCAGCGCACGCTCATCGGCGGCGACCCCTGCACCTTCCGCCAATGCGCCCAGTACCACGTTCTCAAGGCGTGTGGTTCCTCGCGACTCACTGGAGTCCTCAGGCACAAAGCCTTGGAGACTGCCGGGCAGTGCGAAGTGGTACTGCATGTTGTTGTTGGGAGCCAGCGGGCGCAGGCCCTGCATGGCGCGCGCACTAGTGCCTATTTCGTACGTAACGGCGGCGGCATCAGTAATGGCCCGGCCCCCATCGGCGGTGGGGATGTAGAGCCGATCCGCAACCGGCGTGCGCAGATCCGCGCCTCGGTCAATCCCCGCGAGCCCGTTTTTAATTCCCATCAAGCAGCCGACATTGCCACTGTTGCAGTCCGTATCCCAGCCTGCCGTATTGGCAATCATCAGGGATTTCTGGAAGTCATCGTCGCCGTAGAGCAGCGCGAGAATCACCACCGCGTGGTTGGGCACCATGTGGCAGCCGCCCCCGAACGTATCGTAGCCGTATCTCTCTTCAATCTTGCGCAGGGTAGAGCGCCAGTCGCGTGGCTCGTCGGCGTGCCAGCCACGAATGTCTTGAATCAGCTGCCAGATAACCGAGGCGCGGGGGATGTAGGTGATGGCCTGATCCAGCAAGCGCCCGATATTGCTCTCCGTAAAGGCCAGCGCTTCCATCGCCGCAATGACCTGCGCCCCGTAAATGGCCTCGCCATCGTGGGAGACACTGGCGGCTTTTTGTGCCAGTCCCGCTGCTTTATCGGGATCGCCAGGGCAGAGCATCGCCCAAGCGTCAATAAAAATCTGTGCCCCGATCTGCTCCGAGACAACTTGCCCGTTCATCGCCGCACTCCCTGAGGCCGGAGGGACAACGCCGTGCTTGAGGCGCAGATACGCCGTGTGCTCGGTGCTGATTCCCATGCCGCCCCACCACAGAACGGTGCGCTTCTCAATGAGATAGTTCAGCCAGGTCTTGCCGATCTGCTCGGGCGTGATGTCGTAGGCATTGTTAAAATCGGGGAAAGCTCTCGGGAAGGTAAATGTCCCTGAAATATCGTCATCGGTGACGATCAACGGCTTGCCGAGCTTATCGTGGACGTAGTACCAGACCTCGCCCAGCTCTTTCTCGATCTTCGCATTGGTCCAGCCCTCAAAAGGCCGCCCCAAATAAACGCCGATGATTTTTCCCAGCACGCCTGCATAGACGCGCTCCTCGTAGTCGGTGGGCAGAGTTGACATGCATAAATTCTACCCTATTGCGCCCCTCCCCGTAAAGTGTGGTGCCGCTGTCCCTGGCCTGCTGCTCTTGCCGCCCCGTGAACGGGGCGTGACGTGGCCTTCGGCCAGAAAGCCCGTGCCGGGCTGGAAAATAAATTTTGATTGGTTTATCAGAATAGGGCTTGTTTCGCCGTTCTAGAGGTGAAATGAAAGAAGTCTCTCCTCCCTCACGACGCAACCTTGTGGTTATCTCTCTGCACATTATCTGGGCAACCTGGAAACGCCAGCCTCTCCTCACTCCGACAAGGGAGCGCTGTGCGTACCGTTGCATCACGGCGGAAGCCCAAAAGCTGGGAGCCACTGTGCTGGCGCTTAATGGAATGCCCGATCATGTCCATCTTGTGGTGCTTCTTCCCTCATCCCTCTCGCTTGCCAAACTCATGAACCAGATAAAGGGAGTAAGCTCACATGTTCTCAACCAAGAGACTTCTACGCTTGGACACTTTCGATGGGGCAATGGTTATGCTGCATTCTCGATGAGTCCTTATCATCGGACTATGGCGATTGCCTATGTCCAAGAGCAGAAGACCCATCACGCCGATCTCTCCCTCAAGCACGATTGGGAAACTGTCCCGGACGATGAAACCCCACAAACGTAATTCCCAGCCCGGCACGGGCTTTCTGGCCGAAGGCCACGTCACGCCCCGTTCACGGGGCGGTACGGCTGCCTTTAGCGCTTCTCCTGTGTGAGGCGATAGAGTGAGCAATGCCCGACGATAACTCTGACGACGACGACTCAAGTTTTGAGTATGATCCTGAGCTTGATGACGACTCCGAACCCGGAGGCCCTTTTGAGCGCTTCCACGACACGCGGATGCAAGCAAAAGCGGCCAAGAAAAAGGCGCAGGCGCTGCCGGTGCTGGCCGAGGACGATGAAAATGTGCTCTTTGAGACGATCTACAAGCCCAGCCGCCACGAAGCGACCTGGCTTTACTCGTCGCTCAAGCCGTTCTTCGACGACCAGAAGCTCATTGATGACATTTTCTTCCAGGTAAAAGGCGGTAAGGAGGCCAGTGTCTACTGCTGCCATGTCCACCCCGATGCTCAGAAAGCCTTGGGGGGAGAGCGTGTGGCCGCCAAAGTCTACCGCCCACGCCAGTTCCGCAACTTAAGAAACGATGCGATGTACCGACAGGGCCGTGCGGTGCTCACCGATGATGGCCGTGCTGCCAAGGCCACCGACACGCGCTTGATGCGGGCGCTGGGCAAGAAGACCGAGTTTGGGGCGCAAGTCCAGCACTCGAGCTGGCTCCTCTATGAGTACACCACGCTGCAAAAACTCTTCGCCGCAGGCTGCGCCGTCCCGGAGCCCTATGCCGTGGCGGAGAACGCGATTCTCATGGGCTTTGTGGGCGACGAGACCCGTGCGGCGGCGACACTCATCGAGATTGTCTTGCCCAAAGCCGAAGCGACGAAGGTCTTTGGACAGCTTAAAGAGAGCCTGAGGGTGCTGGTGGGAATGGGCATGGTGCACGGGGATCTCTCCGCCTACAACGTTCTCTACGACGGTGAGAGGCCGACCATTATTGACCTACCACAAGTGGTGCGCTTCGACCAGAACGAGAACGCCGAGGCGATCTTCCTGCGCGATCTGACCCGGCTCTGTGACTATTTTCAGCGCTGCGGGGTTAGCTGCGATCCTGAGAGTCTGGCGCGGGAACTTCGGTCATAAGCCCATCTTCGATACGCAAGATACGGTCCGCCGCAGCGGCGAGCCTATCGTCGTGGGTGACCATCAGAAACGCGACTCCTGTCTCCTTGGCGATCTCCCGCATGAGCGTGAAGACCTCTTGACCTGAGTGCGAGTCTAGGTTACCCGTGGGCTCATCGGCGAGCACCAGCTTGGGCTTGTTGCAGAGCGCTCGCACAATCGCATTGCGCTGCTGCTGCCCGCCCGACATCTGGCTGGGCCGCTTGTTCATCTGGCTCTCCAGCCCCACACGGATGAGCAAGCGTCTGGCATAGGCGAGATCGTCTTTGTCGGGCGCACCCTTGCGGATGGAGACCGGAATCAGGGCATTTTCTAGGCAGGAGAACTCGTCTAAGAGATGGTGGAACTGAAAAACAAACCCGATCTTCGTGCCACGCAGGCTCGCCAGCCCATCGGAGCTGAG
>NZ_CBAYMC010000025.1:0-25949 GCF_964826245.1 Armatimonas sp.
GTCAGAAGCTAGATTGGCAGACCGACTATCTCTCCCTAGGCGCCAAGATCTCTCTCAACCAGGAAGTCGCTCCCGGCGAGTCTATGCGTGGCCTTCTCATCTTTAAGGCCCTGAAAATTCAAAAGCCTATCAAGCTACGGCTAGTGGAACCGGGGGCGAAGCGAGCGGCCATTATTGCGATTCCCTCGTTGACAACAGAGTCGATTAAGCTGGGCGATCCCGTGGTGCCCCCAACGGTGGCTCCTTCCACACAGCCCCCAGCGGTGGTTCCCCCCACACCAGTGGGAACCGCCGTCGTGAGGGATAAAGAGACGCCTCTTGGCCCTCCGGTAACCACAGGCACGGGCTTTTCGCTCACCCTCCCCAAGAGTGTGGAAGTCGGGGTCTCGTTCTACGCCCCGCCGCCACTCACCATCACCGTCCGCCGTCCCGCAGCTCTCAAGGGAGAGCTCGCCTTTACTCTGAGCAATGCCCCCGAGGGAGTCGTGGGGAGCTTTGCCCGACGCGACGAAAATATCTACACGCTGACCCTCACCGGGCTCTCGGGTTTGAAACTTGGGGAGTACAAGCTTCAGGTGCAGGCCAGCGTGGCTGGGAAAAGTGTCACCGCACCACTCCTACTGATTCGCTCAAAAGCGCGGACGCTTCTGGTAGACGACGACTTTACGGATAATAACCGCTCGGGCGGGGATCCCAAAGTGCTCTCACCCGCCGATAAGACCTTTCGCACGCTTTTAGAGCGCGGCAATGGCCAGCGAGCCCTCGTCTACGATTTCGTGACGGTAGACTCCCAGAAACCAGGCCCCAACGTGGATGCGCTCCTGCCCTATGATGTGGTTCTTTGGTACTGTGGCACCAGCTACGGCGGCAACCCCGATGGCAATGCGACCGTGGGAGGCGTGGATGAGTCCAATCTCCGTGCCTATCTCGACGAGGGCGAAGGACGGACACTACTACTCTTTGCGCCGGGCTACATCAGCAATATCCAGGGCTATGTTCCTAGCGCCAAGTCCAACGAAGACAAGTGGATTGTCACCGAGAGCACGTTTCTAAAGCGCTACATTGGGGCCTCGGGCGGCCAGGGGCTCCTCAAGCGCTTTGCCGAGGCGGATCTGGATGTTGCAGGGAAAACCGTGGTGATGGGGCGCGGCCCCGCCGAGGCGCAGCTTAGCCCGATCAATGCCTCCACCGCCCAAGTCGTGGCGACGGCACTTCTCAACCCGGATAGCAAAGGGGAGCGTGCGGTACCTGTGGCGACGGCCAACAAGATCGGTGCGGCCCACTGTGTCTTTGTAGGGTTCACCTTTGAGAATATCGCGATTCGACCCGAGCGTCTCTTCACCAAGCTGCTCGCCGTGAGGATTCCAGGAATCGAGGGGCCGTAGAGTGTCGGCTACGGGTCGGTGACAAAGACGACGGCGCAGCGCTCCAGAAACTTGCTCTCCGCGTTGGCCTCTCGAATGCGCTGGGCATCGTTGGCGGAGATCAGGGGCTCACAGCGGGCCGCGTCCCGGCAGCGACGGGCGCGGATAATCAGCGGACGGGAACCGATCCGAGGGCAGGACTGGGCACTCTCTAAAGAGCGTGGGTAGGCAACAATCCCCTGGTCTTGCAGAAAGTCATTGCTCACACTAATCGTCCCAAAGACTTCGTCGCCGCGCTCACTCCACAGCTTGGGCGAGGGCGACGAAGTGAGATCCAGGCCGCGGCAGTCCACGATCAGGCCCGTGTAGAGCACGCCACCGGGTGCAGGCGCACCAGGAGCATAGGGACTTTTGGGCTCACGGGAGCTCTCTGTCTCGATACTTGCCTTACTCTCGATGGCCACCCCAACCACCTCCGCCACTGAGCCCGCCCCCGCCAGCGGCACCTGCACAATCACCCGATAGATCCCCGCCTCCGCAAGAAGCTTTTCCTCAATGACTTCCGCGTTCTTAATCAGCCCCGCCAGCTTCACCCGGACTTCATCGGACTTAAGGGTGTAGTTGCTGACGCGGCTACTGGCGCTCACCCGCACCTGCTGCACCGACATTGAGAGGGTTCGCAAGGCATCGGTGAGAGCGGCATCGCGCGCCGTGAGCGTGTCTTGCGCCCGTGAGTGGCTCAGGCTTGGCGGCGGGAGCGCCCCCAGCCCAATCGCACGAGCAAATCCCTGACCGTAGTCAATCCGCCCCTTGCCCGCCGCCACTGCCTCTACCATCGCACTCGTTAGCCCCGACTCCGTCGCGGGGGCTGCAGCCCCCGCCCCTGCCAGTACCTGCTGAAGCTGCTTCGGGTCCACTGCTGCCGGTGTCGGAAGCACTGGCTTGGCCGCTGAGGCAGGCTTGGGTGTCGGCTTTACCCCCGCTTTGGGGGCTGGTTTCGGCGTCGGCTTTGTGACAACAGGCTTACGCGCCGATTTTTGCGGCACCGCCGCCGCAAAGGCCAAGGGAAGCAAGGGAAGCAAGAGCAAGCTCGCACGAAACATCGGTCAGGGTTCTCCTGCACGAGTTGGAGTCCTCAGAACCAGACAGGTTTCATAAATTCCGCTTTCTGGTCACTGGTGGGACTCGGCGCGGAGATCGACCGTACCTTTCCAAACTAAGCGACAAGCGCTCGCCCCGAGATTGCCTATACTGGTAAGGGATAATTTCAAAGCTACCAAAGTGGGTGTGGTCGGGAACCTGGGCACTGGCGTTTGTCGGGGGCATGGTCCCTATGGCCTCCAGAACGCGATGATGAGCACCTACAGCGGCGCGGTCATCCGTACCACCCATGTCTCCGGGATGTTCACCGACCTAGGCATCTTTCTAGGGCACTTCCTCATCTCAGGCTTTCTCTATGGCAGCTACTTTGTCTTTCACCATCACAACCCAGCCACCTAACCCGAGGTGCTACTGTCGTTGATGACCAACGGGTATAGTGTTGCTCATGTCCTTTCCCCAAAATATCTCGCCGGTGCCCACTGCGATCACGGCGTTTATCGGGCACACTGCCAAAGGCCCGGTGGGTTTTCAGAAAGTGGCCTCGCTGGCGGAGTTCCAGAGGCTCTTTGGAAAAGTGCTTACAGGCTCGCGGATTGCGCTGAGCACGCTTCCTGGCTACCTGACCGAGTCGCTGAGCTTGTTTTTTCTCAACGGCGGGGAGATAGCCTATGTCTACTCGCTCGGTTCGCGTAAGGCCGGGAGCGCAGCGCCGTTTCTCGATGCCCTCACTGCGCTAGCGAAGCTCCCCGAGCCTGCCCTGTTGGTGCTGCCTGATGCTGTCTTGCTAAGCCCTGCGGAGCTGCAAAAAGTTCAGCTCGCCGCGCTGGCACACTGCGCCAAGCAACACAACCGTTTCTGCATTCTCGATGTCCCCACCGCGACCAGCCTACCGCTTCAGGCCCCCCTCACCGGCGACAATCTCTCGTACGGGGCGCTCTATGGGCCATGGCTCCAGCTCGCGGGTGGCGAGACCCTTCCTGCCAGCGGCGCGGTGGCGGGTATCTACGCACGAGTCGATCGGGAGCGTGGGGTCTGGAAAGCTCCCGCCAACACCGAGGTGCGTGGGATCGTCGGCCTTTCCGAGGTCTATACCGAGCGGGAGCAGGAGAAACTCAACGCCCTGCGCGTGTTTGCGGGCAAGGGCATCCTGGTCTGGGGCTCGCGAACCCTGGCGGTCACGGACAACGAGTGGCGCTATGTCCCGGTTCGGCGGCTCTTTTCGATGGTAGAAGAATCTCTGCGCGTTGGCACGGCAGGGCTGGCACTTGAGCCCAACAATGCCAATACCTGGGCAAGAGCGCGTGGCCTGATCGAGAGCTTCTTAATAGGTCTCTGGCGGCAGGGCGCGCTGATGGGGACTAAGCCCGAGCACGCCTTCTTTGTGAAAGTGGGGCTGGGCACAACCATGACCGCGCAGGATGTTACGGCGGGCCGGCTGATTATCGAGGTCGGGCTGGCCCCAGCTCGTCCCGCTGAGTTCTCGATCCTGCGCCTGTCTCTCAAGGTTCCCTAGAACCATAAAATGGTATAGTGTCGCAAACGTTTGAGGAGTGCTGACAGTGCTACAAGACCCCGAGTCTGTTTTACGTGCCCGGTACGAGTTAGTCGGGAACCAAGGGTGTGAAGACGCCATTGACAAGCTTCTTGCCGAGGAAGGCATGACCCACGGACTCAGGGGTGCGGAGGGAAATACGGCGCGTGGCCCGGCGAGCTTCAAGCACATCTTTCAGACGTTTCGCACCGCCTTCCCTGATCTGCGCATCACGCTGGACGAAGTGATCTCCCTGCGCGATATCTGCGTGGCGCGCTGCACGATCATGCAGGCCCAGCTCCAATGAAACTCAAGCCGATTCCCCAGCTCGCCGCTTGGGAGGCGCACATGACCGACTGCGCCAAGATTATCGCCGCCCAACCCGGTGCAGTAGACCACAGCGCCTGCACGCGCCCTAGCTGCAAGGCGCTCAATGAGGGGCTGGTGTGGTACTACGACGGCAACCGGGTCTTTCGGCAGATCGCCCGCTACACAAAAGATCGGAGCTGGCTGGAGGCCGCCAAGAAGTGCCGCCTCTACTACCGCTCGTATGTCACCTGCCCGACCGTGGGGCACTACGTAGACGGCTGGCGCAACTTCACCAAGGGGTTTCTGCTCGATGCCACCGAGGACAACGACGCCACCGCCAAGCAAGAGGTGCTTCTTATCGCACGACGTGGGAAGTTCTCGCAGCCGCAGCACAGGGCCGAGTTCGCAGGCTGGCTCAGAACTCCCTCCTTCGTGGACGCCAGCCGGGAGATCGCCTATGCGATTGAAGCGTGGAGCGCGGCCAAGGCGCTTGGGGACTCAGAGTTTGCCGGACGCGACCCGTATTTAGATATCGCCTACTTCCAGCTCGATACCTGGCGCGCCTATCTGCAAGGCTACCCCGCCAGCCCCTACCCCGGCGAGCCCGGTGCCAAGTTCCAGCCCTTCATGTTCGCCCTGACCGCCGAGGCCCTGATCGAGGTCTACCAGCAGCCCGGCACCGCCCAAGCCGATAAAGACAAAATCCGCACGAAGCTCGAAGCGGTTGCGCGGCTCACCTACGACAAGTGCTACAGCGCCCCCAACCACGCTTTTATCGCCAACACCGGAAACCCCACCACCTACTGGCCCGCGATCAACCTGCTTATTGTCCCCGTCTACGGCTGGCTCTGGCACGAGACCGGCACGGCGTATTTTCTAGAAGCAGGCGACAAGATCTTCGCCGATGGCGTGGTTCACGGCTGGCCCGAGGTCTGGGGTGGCAAGCAGTTCTCACAAAACTACCGCTGGAGCTTCGACTACGTTGCCTGGCGGCAGAAAACTCCGGTTACTTTGGTATAGTCCTGACGGGCTTTCCGGGCAAGCAAGTCGGCTTCGAGTATAGTTTCCGTTATGAATCCACTTCTCAACACCATCATCCTCTATGCCCGCGATATACAGCGCACCGCGGCGTTTTACGAGCGCTACTTTGGCTTCACGACAACCGGCGAGGTGGTCGAGGGATTGATCGAGCTGACGGCTCCGATGGGCGGGGCGAGTATTCTGATCCACCAAGCAGCTAAGAGTGTGAAGCTGGGGCAGGTGGGGGTGAAGCTGAGCTTTTCGGTGCCGGATGTCGAGGCGTTTAAGGCAAGCTCGGTAGCGCTCGGGCTGGAGT
Organism: Armatimonas sp.; assembly: GCF_964826245.1. Classification (NCBI taxonomy): domain Bacteria; kingdom Bacillati; phylum Armatimonadota; class Armatimonadia; order Armatimonadales; family Armatimonadaceae; genus Armatimonas; species Armatimonas sp. The sequence goes on from NZ_CBAYMC010000025.1 coordinate 5,642, forward strand.
TTGGGAGCACGCACCAGGCCAATGGCTACGCCTTCGCCAACACCAAAGACCCCGATGGCAACTCCGTCAGCATCTCCAGCCGCGCCTTTCGCACAGCGGCTCCCGTAGGAAAGTAACGTTTATGACCACGCATCCTCCGCTCACCCCCCAGACCCTCCGCTGGTTTCCCCTCGACGAGTTCGCCACGCGCCGCGCCGCGATCTTTGACCATATCGGCCCTGGTGCCCATGCGATCCTTCAAGGCGGCGGCCCCGTGCGCGGCTTTGAGGTCTTCCGTCAGACCAATGAGTTTTTCTATCTCTGTGGGGTGGAAGTCCCTCAGGCGTATCTGCTGCTGGATGGCACCACGCGTAAAACGACGCTCTTTCTGCCCGGTGGCGTAGCAGAAGGCACGGGGATAGAGACCACTGCGGATTTAGAGAGCCTGGAGGCAGCGCTGGCAGGAGTGTCGGTGCTCCACACGCCTCACGCGCCTACCGAAGGCCGGGTGGAGTGTCGTGATGTCTTGCAGCTCTACGCCCGCACGGTCGCCAAAGACCCTTGGGACGGCGAGATCAGCCGTGAAGAGCGCTTTCGGGCGCGGCTCCGCACGGTCGCCCCTCAGGCCGAGCTATGCGATCTCAGCCCGACTCTGGATGCAATGCGGCTCATCAAGAGCCCCCGTGAGATCGAGCTGATGCGCTTCACCGGCAAGCTCACGGCGCTGGCGGTGAAAGAGGCGATTCAGACCACCCAGCCCGGCCAGCACGAGTACACCCTAAGCGCGGTTGCAGACCGGCTCTACCGCGAGAACGGGGCGCGACGTGAGGGCTACTGCGCGATTATCGCCAGCGGCGAGAATATCTGGGACGGTCACTACAACCGCAACGACTGCCCGCTCACCGATGGCGACCTAGTGCTCATGGACTACGCGCCCGATGTCTGCAACTACACCAGCGATATCGGGCGGATGTGGCCGATTAACGGGACGTTCAGCCCGGCCCAGCGCGAGCTCTATGGCTTTATCGTCCAGTACCACAAGGCCGTTCTCAAGCGCCTGCGCCCCGGCGCTCTGCCGCAAGAGCTACTCGCAGAAGCCGCTGAGGAGATGCGCCCGGTTGTCGAGAGCACACCGTTCTCCAAGCCAATCTACGCGGAGGCCGCACAGAAAGCACTGACGTTCCGAGGGCATCTCTCACACCCCGTGGGCATGGCCGTGCACGATGTCGGCTCGTACTTTAACGCACCGATGCAAGTGGGACTGGTGATCTCCATTGACCCCATGCTCTGGGTCCCTGAGGAGAAGCTCTACATCCGAGTCGAGGACACCATCGTCATCACGGAAACTGGCTACGAAGTGCTCACAAACCAAGTGCCCTTTGAGATAGACGAGATCGAGGCACTGATGAAAGCAGCTCCCTAAGCAATATCCTGGAAAGAAATCGCAGGTACAATCCTTCCCATGCAAACCCTGCGACACTCGCTTTTTCTTGCTCTCTGCTTTGCGCCCGCAACAGCAACACTTGCTCAGCTTCCGGCTCCGGAGAACAAACCTGTAGTAGGGGCGCGGATGCCCGCGCTCTCGCCCGATGGCTCCAAGCTGGCTTTTGTCTGGCGCGGCGATATCTGGGTGGCTAGCAGTAGTGGAGGGCGGGCCTACGCGGTGACGACCCACGCGGAGTACGATGCCTACCCCGTGTTCTCGCCCGATGGCAAGTGGATCGCGTTTCAGAGCAACCGCACGGGATCCTCAGATATCTGGGTGGTACCGACCGAGGGGGGGACGCCCAAGCAGCTCACGATTGCCGGAGGCCGGGAGTCGCTGAGTGACTGGTCGCCTGATGGCAAGAGCCTGCTCTTTGTCAGCCAGCGCGACACGCCCCACGACTCGATCTTCTCGCTTGATCTCGCCACCCTGCGCTTCACCAAGCTCACGGAGGACTTCAAGAGCATCAACCGCCCCACGTACTCCTCAGATGGCAGCCGCCTGGCCTACGAGCGCAACGGCTTCCCCTGGACCCGTCCCCGCTACAGTGGCTCCGGCGCGGCGCAGCTCTGGACGCTGGACACCAAGACCGGGAAAAATACGCCCCTGGCGGATGATGGCCGCCAGCATCTCTATCCCCGCTTCCTGCCGGATGGCAAGAGCCTGGTCTGTGTCACGTATGGCAACGAGAGCCCCAGCGTGACTCTACTCGGGAAAGTCCCCACCAAGCTCGACGATAACCCCAAGCGCACGCCCAATCTCTGGGTCTTTCCCGCCGAAGGCGGCGGCAAGCCAAAGCAGCTCACACAGTTTGTCGGCAGTGCCGTTCGCTTTCCCACGGTCGCCCGCAAGTCTGGCGACATTGCCTTTGAGCACGGCACGGATCTCTACCTGCTCAAGGCCGGGGCAAAAGAGCCGCAAAAAATCTCGCTTCTCTGTGGCGGCGATGACAAGAGCAACTCGGAGCAGCGCTCTGTGATCAACAGCAACGAAGTCACAGAGGCCGAGATTAGCCCTGATGGCAAGACCTTTGCCTTTGTTTTAAAAGAGGAGCTCTGGACGATCCCCGTCGAGAAAGCCAAGGGGCGCAACGCCGACGAAGCCACGCGGCTGACAACCTACCCCGGCACGGATCACGATATCAACTGGAGCAAGGACGGTAAGACTCTCTTTTTTGTCTCGGATCGCAACGGCAACGAGCGTGTCTTTGCCATGGAGGTAGCCAGCAAGGCGATCAAGCCGATCTGGACTGGAAAGTCCGATGCCAAGAGTCCCACGATCTCCCCCGATGGCAAGCTCCTAGGTTTCTGGGTCGCAGGCAAAGAGGAAGAAGGAGCCGGATTCTACACCAGCCCAACCGATCTATCGTCGCCGCCCAAACGCGTGCTCGCCATTGCGGGGGATAGTCAGAATATGTTCTCCTGGTCACCGGACATGCGCTGGCTGGCCTTCACCCGGCGGGGGCGAGAGTCCGGGGGAACCAATCTCTATATCGCCAAGGCCGATGGCACCAACCCGATCAATGTGACCCGGCTCAATGCCTTCCATAGCGAGCCGACTTGGTCTGCCGACGGGCGCTATCTCTACTTTTCCAGCAACCGCGACGGCGGTGGCGGCCTCTGGGCGCTTCCGCTGACTCGCGAGGAGGCACGCACCGCAGAGCTGGAGCTCAAGTACATCAAGCCCGGTGAGCCCGTCCAGGTGACCATTGACTTCGAGGACATCCACTACCGCCTGCGTAAGCTCAGCGGCCAGAACCCCGACGATGATCTCCAGGCTGTAGACTCCGATGGTGCGCTTTATTTTCTCTCAGGGGGGAATCTTTTCTCCGCTTCTTACGATGGCAAAGATACCCGCCAGCTCACGTTTACGGGAGGCCTGGGCAACCTGCGCCTGAGTGCAGCAGGCGATACGGCCTATTTCTCCCGAGGGGGACAGCTCTTTACCCTCAAGCCTCGCGTTCCTGGAGCGCAGCCGAGCCTCGTGGGCTTTGGTGCAAGCTACATCCAAAACCTTCGCGCTTTGCGACAGGCCGCTTTCAACCAGCTCTGGCGTAGCTACAACACCCGCTTCTACGATCCGAACTTCCATGGCCGTGACTTCGCCGCCCTCAAGGCACTCTACGAGCCGATGCTGGAGAGCGTGGGGACGCGTGAGGAGATGGCAAATCTGGGAAATCTGCTGCTTGGGGAGCTGGAGGCGAGCCACTCAGAAGTGAGCCCTGCCCCCGGAAGCATTATTGGCTCTAGCTCCGCTCAGCTCGGGGTGTATTTTGACTATAGCTATATCGGGCCAGGAATTCGGATCAAGGACATCCCCAAGCGCGCTCCGGGCAGCTATGAAAAGACAAGGCTCAAGCCCGGTGAGTATATTCTTGCGGTAGATAACGTGGATGTCACGCTGAGCGAAGATCTCTACAAAGTCCTCAATGATAAAGGCGAGCGCGACTTCACCCTGCTGGTGAATGACAAGCCCAGCCGCGAGGGAGCCCGCACCGTGACCTACAAAGCGGTGAGCGGCGGCGAGTGGAGCGACCTGCACTACCGCAACCGGATCGAGTCCCGCAGCAAGCTCGTCGAGCAGCAGTCCGAGGGGAAAGTGGGCTATGTCCATATCTCGGGCATGGGCGGCTCCAACCAGCAGCAGTTTGTCCGCGAGTTCTATGAGTGGGCGGAGGGCAAGGACGCGATGATTATAGACGTCCGGGAGAATGGTGGGGGCAATATCGGTGACACGCTCATCTCCTGGCTTGGCTTCAAACCCTACGCCACCAACTCGCCACGCGGCGGCTATGTTGTCCCTGCTCCAATTCTAGAGGGCCGCCAGCCATGGAACAAGCCCATTGTCGTGCTCATGGGCGACTCCTCGTTCTCCAATGCGGAGATGTTCCCCTACGGCATGCGCGCTACCGGCCTCGCCAAGCTGGTCGGTGAGCCCACCCCGGGCTACGTCATCTGGACATTTGGTCTAGGTCTGGTGGATGGCACAGGCGCTCGCATGCCGTTCCAGGGAGTCTGGCGCACCAATGGGACATCGCTTGAAAATACCGGAGAGAAGCCCGACTATCTCGTCCCCTGGAGCACGCCCGAGTACTTCGCGGGCAAAGATCCCCAGCTTGAGAAAGCGATCTCGCTCCTCAAAAAATAAGAAAACCCCTCCTCCCAGGATTGGGAGGAGGGGCAGGGGAGGAGGGGAAGTGCCTAGAGCTTCAGGCCCTTGGGCAGGATCACGCTATCAATCACGTGGATCACGCCATTGCTACCGACGATATCGGTCTTGACCACTTTGGCCTTGTCCACCGTCACGCCACCCTTGGTACCCACGGTGACCGAAGCGCCGTTCACGGTCTTGACCTTGGTGCCACTCTTGAGCTTGACCACATCCGCGGCCATGACTTTACCCGCCACGACATGGTATGTCAGAACGGCCTTCAGCGCTGCCGGGTTCTTGCCCAGCTTGTCGAGAACCGACTTCGGCACCTTGGCGAAAGCGGCGTTCGTCGGCGCAAAGACAGTGAACGGGCCTGTGCCACTCAGAGTCTCAGCCAGACCAGCGGCCTTGACGAGAGAAACCAGGGTCGAGAAGTCCGCATTCCCTGCGGCGATCTCAACGATGGTCTTATCCTGTGCAAGTACGGGACGCATCGGGGCAAGAGCGGCAAGCGCAAGCGCGGCCAGAACGAAATACTTTTTCATGGGAACATCTATCCTTAGAACTTGGTTTGAGATTTTGTGGGAGGACGCGCTCCTCCCAATCTGATACTCCTAACATCACTCTTTTTTTCTTGTTCCCAGTATTTCAAAATATTTCGCAATCCTTGCAAATTCACTCCTTAGAGACAAAAATAAACCCGACCCTCAGTCTGAGGGTCGGGCTTCCACCACGTCCGATGGAGAGTGAAAAGGAGGACATGCGCTGGTTATTAGTACGATTGTCTCCCCAGAATTGTTCCACTCTGCAGAAAAAAACTTATAGACCGGAGTACTCTCCTCCCCCAGAAACACGGGGCCTTACTAAAGTCACGGCGCGGCAGACGGTGGCGATGTTACGGCTAGCTAGGCTTTACGCGAGAGGAACATGACCTCGATCTCGTCCCAGTCTAGGGTGCGGCGGGCCCAGCGGCCTGCCGTGCCCCCCCAGGTATGCTCCACATGGAGTCCGGCAGCCTCGTGCATCTTGACCAGCTCGGGGACGATATAGTGCCGCCCTTGCAGCTCGCCAGAGTCATCTCCGGGCCAGGTTTCTATCATGGTCAGCGGGTCGAGGGTGGTCTCCGTACCGGCTCGTCGGATGGTGCGGTAGCCATTGAGTGTGGTGAGCAAGAACGGCGCGCCCGGCTTCAAGCTCGCGGCGATATGGCGCAGAACCCGCACATTGTCTTCATCGGTCTGGAGCAAGGCAAAGGCTCCCTCACAGAGGCATACGGCGGCATCAAAGGCTAGTGGGCGCACAAAGTCACGGGCATCGGCGAGCACAAACTCGGCGCTCTCGGTCAGCTTCTCGGCGGCGGCACTCTCTTGGGCAAACTCAATAAACTTCTCCGTGAAGTCAACGCCCGTCACATGAAAGCCACGACGTGCCAGCTCTAGCGCGTGCCGTCCGGGGCCACAGCCCATGTCCAGAACCCGCGCGCCAGGCGCAAGGTCACAGACATCCAAAACAAAATCCACCTCGGCCAGCGTGTGCTGTGTGAATCCCTCGGTTAAGTAGCGCTCTGGCCCAAGGGCCTCAAAAAATCGTTTCCAGTCGTTCATGCTCAGAGGCTATTATAGCGCGTTGCGCTCCCAATCTTTACTAGGGGTACACTGCGATAATGGTCAACCTTAGAACCATACTCAAAAAAGCAAAGCGTCGTGGTGGTTTTCTGCTCGGTTTGAGTCTCGTTTTTATGGGCCTGAGGCTTTGTCAAATGATGCTGTATGAAAGTAGCATCGGGCTGTGCCAGGATGAAATACTTGTTTCCACAAGCTCACTAAATGAAGACACCCTCCAGATTATCCAAAGTGGAAATCACATCGTCGGCCAAATCAACACGATGATAAAATGAAATCCAAAGACGGGAGCCCCTCATGACTTTAGATCGCATTACGACGAATACAGATCGTATGAATGGACAGCCTTGTATTCGCAATCTACGCCTCACTGTCCGTCGTGTTTTAGAGGTTCTAAGTACCTACCCTGATCGGGCAGAACTGTTGCAGGAATATCCTGAACTTGATGAGGAAGACATTCGACAAGCTCTTCTTTTTTCTGCCACACGTCTGGAAGATCGTGTGATTTCTTTAGTCCCATGAGACTTTTGCTGGATCAGGGGCTTCCTCGGCGTAGTGCGGAGTTATTGCGCTTAGAAGGATTTGATGTTCTTCACACCGGTGAGATTGGAATGTCAGAAGCCAGCGCCCCTTCCGTTGTTCGCATTCGTATACAAGGGCTAAGAACGGAACAAATGGTCGTGCTGATTCCACAAGTTCTGGAAGCAATCTCCGAGGAACTAGCCCGAGGCGCAGTCGCTAGCATTGATGAAACCTTAAAGATTCGGGTGAGAAAGCTTCCGCTTTAATTTCTTCCTGTGGGCTCTTCGGTCATCTGTAGATAGCTTTGGTAACGTCGGGGGCTGACGCGTTTTTCGTCTAGGGCGGCGCGGACGGCGCAGCCGGGTTCGGTTCGGTGGCGGCAGTTGGCGAACTTGCAGTAGCCCATCAGGGGCGCGAGCTCGGGGAAGCAGAAGGCGACATCTTCAGGGAGCAAGTCCCAGAACTCCACTTGGCGCAGGCCCGGTGTGTCTGCGACCCAGCCCCCAATCTCTAGTGTCAGTAGCTCCGCTTGCACGGTTGTGTGCCTTCCCGCGTGGGTAATCTCGCTCGTCTCACCCACTTTCAGGCGCAGGCCCGGCTGGACGGAGTTGAGGAGCGAGGACTTTCCCACTCCCGACGGCCCACAAAACGCGGAGAGGCGGCCCTTGAGCTTGGCACGGAGCGCCTCAATGCCCTCGCCGGTGATCCGGCTCGTGGTGATAATCTCGTAGCCAATCTCACGGTACTCGGCGAGGGCCTCGCTCAGCTCTGCGGGATCGGCGAGGTCGGCTTTATTGAGGAGAATCAGGATATCTAGCTCACTGTCCTCGGCGAGTACGAGAAAACGATCCAGCTTGAAGAGATCGGGGCGTGGCTCGGCGGCGGAGAAGACAATCACGGCCAGCTCTAAGTTCGCCACTAAAGTCTGGCGCTCACGCTCGTTGCCTGAGCGGCGCACCAGCGCACGACGACGAGGTTGCACGACCTCAATCACGCCCTCGGTGCCTGACTCGGAGACCTCGATTTCGACCCGATCTCCCACCGCGATAGGATTGGTCTCCGCCAGTTTTTTCGTCTTCTCTACTCGCCGGACATGGCTTGCTGTCTCGGAGTAGGTAAAGCGCTTCTTCAAGTTTCCCCGCAGGCGGCAAGGCAAGATGCGCCCCGTATCGGTCTGCACCGAGTAGAGACCCCGTCCCGCGCGAATCACGATACCCTCACTCAATCATTGGTTCCCTCACTCCACTTATCTAAAGGGTAGTATAGCCCCATGTTCACGATAAAGGAAACAACGGCAGATGTGCTGATTGCCCTGCGCTGGCAAGTGCTCCGTCCGGGCCGCCCGGAGAGCACCGCACGCTTCGCCGAAGACGAGGCAGAGGGCAGTGCACACTTTGCGGCAATAGATGCGTCAGGGTGTGTGATTGGCTGTGCCACGGTGATCGAAAAAGAGGGCCGCTTGCAGCTCCGTGGCATGGCGACGGCTCCTGAGTGGCAGGGCAAGGGGGTGGGGCGGGCGGTGCTGGAGGCAGTGCAGGTGCACGCGAATCAGCGTGGCCTGCCTCTCTGGTGCAACGCCCGCGTGAGCGCCATGGGGTTCTACGAAAAATCCGGCTGGCAGACGGAGGGGGCTATTTTTGATGTTCCTACGGTCGGCCCCCATGTGACAATGACTTGGAGTGGCTAGTTTAGAGTCGTGTTGACTTTCTGGAACGACATGATCTGGTAGCTTCTATCGGCCATGAACATCAGCACCACTAAGGCCAGCACTACCTCTAAAATAGTGAACATGATTGTCTTATAATACGTAAGTGTCGGTTTTTATGTACCCTACATTTAGCCTCAGAGCTAACAGATTCTTACCCTTGCTGGGTATTCTCTTTAGGTTCAGAAAGGAAACGATACTTTGGAAAAACATCCTCTTTATGGGGCGGGTGCGGCAGTCCCCGGTGCACCTTACACCCCTGCGGTGCGTGTGGGCGATATGGTCTTTATCTCCGGGCAGCTCGGGCTAGACCCGGAGACAAAGCAGCCTCACGCGGAGTTTGCCGCACAAGTCGAGGGCGCGATTGCGGGAATTAAGGCCTTGGTTGAGGCTGCAGGTGGCTCGCTGGACAATATCGTCAAGACCACGATCTTTCTCTCAGGCGATATGAGCCGCTTTGCGGAGCTCAATGCAATCTATGCAGCGCACTTTAGCGAGGGCGTCCGACCGGCGCGCTCGACTTTTGCGGTGGCGGCGCTTCCCTTGGGAGCACTCGTGGAGATCGAGGCGATTGCCGTTCTCTAAGCTCCCCCTTTCTCCGCAGTAAAAATCCTGTCTCATTCTGCCGAAAATCTTTGCCAGTGGCAGAATGAGACTAACTCAAACAATTGATACCCGGCAGCAGCAGACCCAGCGGATAGACCCCCGCCAGATCCTTGCCAGCGAGATTCTCGCCTGGACAACCGAGGAGCTGGAGGTGGCGCTGGAGCGGGAGCTGGCGGAAAATCCGGCACTGGAGACGCATGAGAGCGAGGCACTCTCGGGGCTCTCCATCAATCCGTCGTCGGGTGAGTCTCCCCCCTTAACCGTGGCCATCGGGGGCAAACAAAATGAGCTTCCCGCCTCCGCAGAGCGCACACAGCCAATTCTACAAATGATGGGCGGTGGTCTCGATGATGAAGACCCAATGGAGCGTGTGGCCTACAACCTGACGCTACGAGAGCATCTGCGAGCCCAAGTGGGCCAGGTGCGCGGTGAGGTCTCCGAGGAGGTGCTACGCTATCTAATTGAGAACGTGGACGACCGTGGCTATCTCGTGGCCGAGAGCGACGAAGTCGCGGAGCGGTTCCGGCTGTCACGCGCCCAAGTGGAAGCCGCCGTAAAAGCACTTCAGAAAATGGACCCGGCAGGCGTAGGAGCGCGCGAGCTAAAAGAGTGCCTCCAGCTCCAGATTGACTACTTGGACCAGGCAGGCGAGGGCAACCCACTTGCCCGCCGCGTCTTAACCCGCTGCTGGGACGAGCTCGTGGCACGCCGCGAAGACCGAATTGCGACCCGGCTCAAGGTGAGCCCGGCAGAAGTGACCCGTGCGCTACAGTTTTTGCAGCAGGCACTCTCTCCCTACCCGGGAGCACTCTTTCGCCCCAGTGAGCACCGTGGCCAGATCAGCACGCCGCTGGTGCGCCCCGATATTTTGTTTATTCGCACCGAAGCGGGCTTTATTGTCGAGCTAGCGCGTGACTTTGAGCAAGCCGTCTCCGTGGCTCCTCTCTGGAAGCGCCTTGCCGAGGGTGAGGACGGCCACTCTGACGAGGCGATGCGCCGCTATATTCGCGACCATGTAGATCGTGCCCAGAACTTCATGGCTGGAGTCTCGCGCCGGGGCCGAACCCTGCGCGCTATCGCCAAGGAGATTGCCCAGGTGCAGCTCGGTTTTTTAGAGACACGCAACCGTGCGTTTCTGAAGCCTCTCACCCGGCAAGCGCTGGCCGAGAAGCTCAAGCTGGATGAGTCCGTGATCAGCCGCGCGGTGGCCGACAAGTGGGCACAGCTTCCCAGTGGGGAGATTCTTCCTCTGGACGCGTTCTTTGGCAACTCCCAGGCCGTCCGTGAGGCGCTTCTTAACCTGATTTCAGGTGAAGATAGCAACCGCCCCTACTCCGACGACGACATCGCGGCAATTCTGACCGAGCAAGGCTTCCCGCTGGCACGTCGCACGGTAGCCAAGTACCGAGGGATCGAGCGCATCCTGCCTGCCCGCCTCCGCAAGCGCAAAGCGGCATAGACTCTCACCAGTAATCACGGGTATCATAGGGAGCTATGCTTTCACTTGATGCCGCGTATCTCGCCCCTAATATCACTCCTGAGCTGGTCGCCCAACAGACCGAGCGCCTTGCCCTTGCCCACGCTACTCTAACCCAAGGCACGGGTGCCGGCTCTGACTTTCTGGGCTGGCTCGATCCTGCCGCCATGGCCGACGATGCCCTGCTCGATGAGATCGAGGATATCGCCAACGACCTGCGTGCCCGCACCGATGTGCTGATCTCGGTGGGGATTGGCGGCTCGTACCTAGGAGCACGTGCCGTGATTGAGGCGCTAGGGGGAGATCGCACGGTGGAGTTTGCGGGGCAGAATCTCTCGTCGCGCTATCACACCGAGCTGCTGGCGCGGGTGAAGGGCAAGAAGCTGGCGGTCAATGCCATCAGCAAGTCCGGCACCACCACCGAGCCTGCCGTCGCCTTTCGCATCTTCCGTGAGCTGGCCGAGCCGGGCTGCATTGTCGCCACCACAGATAAGCACAAAGGAGCGCTCCGAAAAGTCGCGGGCGGCGCGGGCTGGCGAACACTCCCAATCGAGGACAGTATCGGCGGGCGCTACTCAGTGCTCTCTCCCGTAGGCTTGCTGCCCCTCGCCTACGCAGGCATTGACATCCGCGAGCTCCAGCGTGGCGCTATCGCCTGTGCTCGCGCAAGTGCCGAGCCCGACCCCGCCAAGAATCCCATACTCTTCTACGCTGCCGCACGAAATCTCCTCTACCAGCAGGGCTTTCTGATCGAGGCACTCGCCAGCTTCGAGCCGCGCCTGCACTTTGTTCTGGAGTGGTGGAAGCAGCTCTTTGGCGAGAGCGAGGGCAAGAACAACATGGCACTCTATCCGTCGTCGGTGGAGTTCACCACGGATCTGCACTCGATGGGCCAGTACTTCCAGGAAGGCCGCCGTGCCCTTATTGAGACGTTTCTGATTATCGAAGACGGCGAGCCCTCGCTCACGCTCCCCAAGGGCGACAACGCCGATGAGCTAGGCTACTTAGTGGGCCAGGAGCTGACGGCGATCAACCACGCGGCCTACCAGGCCACCGCGCTCGCCCACCGCGAGGGCGGCGTCCCCAGCCTCACGCTTCGCCTGCCCAAGCTCGATGCCTACCACCTCGGCTTCTTGCTCTACTTCTTCGAGTGTGCCTGTGGCATCAGCGGCTACTTAATGGGCGTGAATCCCTTCGACCAGCCCGGCGTCGAGGCGTACAAAAAGAACATGTTCGGCCTGCTGGCCAAACCCGGCTACGAAGCACTCTCGGGCGAGCTCAAGGCCAAGGTCGGTGCGGCAGGGGACGGCGCCATCGTGCGGTTCTAAGATGTTAAACAAATTTTCGCCTTATATGCCCACGGCTAAAGCCGGGGGCATTACGGCTCAGTCTGGTAAAGGACGACGATGAGTAAAGATGCCCGGCAAGGGATGATTCTGGAGGGGCCACTGGCGCGAGGGGTCTTTCTGGTGGCGATGCCCTCCGTGGCAATGATGCTGGTGCAGACGTTTAACGGCTTTCTGGATCGCTTCTTTATCAGCAAGCTTGGCCCTGATGCGCTGGCGGCAGTGACGGTGTGTACGTCGTGGATGTGGCTACTTCTCGCGGCGGCGATGGCGGTCTCGACCGGCACCACAGCGCTGGTAGGGCGCTTTATTGGGGCGAGCAAGGCACAGGCTCCCGAAGAGTCCGCCCAGTCCCTCCACGATGCCTCCTCGGTGACACGTCAGTCTATTCTTCTCAGCCTTCTGATCTCTATGGTGGTCTGTGCCGTACTCGTGCTGGTGCGTCACCCCCTGCTGATTCTCCAAGGCTTGGATAAAAACGCGATCCCGCTGGCGGAGCCCTACTTACTGGTCATGGCCTTTGGGCAGCCCGTGCAGTTTCTGGTGATGATCCTCGGCGGAGTTTTCCGGGGCCTGGGCGACACCACGCGGCCCTTCTACGTGACGCTGGGCTCTGTGGGCGTGCATGCGATCGGCAATATGCTCCTGATTCCGCGCATCGGGATTATGGGCGGGGCGCTTGCCATGGTCTGTTCCCAGGTGCTCGCGCTGGCTCTCACGGTCTGGTTCCTGAGGCAGAGCCCAGTCTCGGCGGGCTTAGGTGGCCCCTGGAAGCTCGATGCCACCTGGGCAGGGCGCATCCTCAAGATCGGGCTTTTGGCGGCGCTCCAGCAGCTGATTCGCGTGGGCTCGATGCTGGTTTTTCAGGGCATGATCGCCCGCACCGCCGCCGGTGGCGCTGCAATTGCGGCGCTAGGCGTCGGCCTGCTCTTTGAGAGCATTGCGTTCATGCCGGGCTTTGGCTACTCGATTGCGTCAGCGGCATTTGTAGGCCAGAACTTGGGGGCGGGCAATATCAAGCGGGCTAATGCCGCCGCGTGGGCCGCGACCTGGCAGGCGATTGCCGTGATGAGCGTGATGGGTGTGGTCTGCTATGTTTTCGCCGAGCCCTTTGCCCGCTTCTTTCTCCAGCACGGCGAGGATGCCGCCCGGAACGCCAAAGTAGACGAGACGCTGGCTCTCACGGTGTCGTATTTGAAGATCGCCGCGCTCTCCGAGCCGTTTCTCGCGCTAGGAATGGGGCTGATCGGGGCGCTTCAAGGGGCGGGAGAGACTCTCAGTCCCACAGTTCTCACTGCTGTAACCATGGTGCTCATCCGCCTTCCCCTCGCCTGGTTTCTGCTTCAGCACTTCGGCATGACCGGTGCCTGGTGGGCCATGAGCCTCTCGACCATGATCCAGGGAATCTGCACGATCTTCGTCTTCCGCCAGGGCCGCTGGCGGAAGATTAAAGTTTAGCCTACTCCGCGTGGCGTTTGTGGAACTCTTCGAGGCGACGGACGGTGCCCACGGACTGGCGGCGGCGCTGGCAGGCTTGCTCCAGCTTCATGACCAGCAGCTCAAAAACATCGATGCCTGGCATGTTCTTCTCGATATAGTCAAACGCGCCGCGCCGCATGCACTCCACTGCATTGGCGACATTTCCGTAGGCGGTCAGCACGATCACCTCGGTGAAGACATCGCGTGAGGCGGCTCCCTCCAGAACGTGCATCCCTGAGTTTGGGTCGCCCATGTTCATGTCCGTCACCACAATGTCGTAGGGGTGCTCGACTGTCTTGAGGGCATTGAGCCCCTCAGCTTCAGAGCCCGCCGTTGTCACCGCATAGCCCTCACGCTCCAGCCGCCGAGCCAGTGCCGCTCGAACCTCATCTTCATCATCTACCACTAATATTCGAATCATAGCTCGCTATTTTACCCCTTTTTGTGACTTTAAGGGCAACGCGATCTCAAAGAGCGCCCCCTGACCTTCCGTGCCCGTCTCGATAATGCCACCGTGGTGCGCCTCGATAATGCCCTTTACAATCGCTAGCCCCAGCCCCATACCCCGTGCCCGCGACGTCACAAAGGGGCGAAAGATTCTTTCTTTCTCGCTTAGGGGGATTCCGGGGCCATTGTCTTGAAACGTGAGAAGGGCGTAGTCACTGCGGTGAAGTGCCATACGAATCGGGAGCAGCTCACGCCGCGAGACCTTTCGGCTTGTCACGGTGAGTGTCCCTCCGCCTTTCGCCTCCATAAACGTGACCGCGTTCTCAATCAGCTCCGAGAAGGCCCGCTTGAGCTTGGCACCATCGGCGAGAACGGGCAGGGGTGCTGCGGCGAAGTTGCGCTCCAGAGTGACCACACTGCGCCTGGGAAAGGTCTCCGTGAGGGCGACTTGTACCAGCTCTGTCGCGTCACCGGGAGTAGGGGCGAGGTTGCCCGCACGGACAAAGTCCCGGAACTCGGCCAGGAGCTCCTCTAGCCGAAAAATCCCCCGCTTCATTCCCTCGACCAGAGGCTTGACCTCGCCGCCACTCTGCGCCACGTACTCCAGCTCATTAAGATCGCCTTTAATGGCAAAGACCCGGTTGCCGATCATGTGGCTCGACATCGCGCTCATCTCGCCCCAAGTGGCCATGCGCTCGGACTGCATCAGGCGGGCAAAGAGCCGCGCGTTGTCCATCGCTGCCCCGACTTGGGCCGCGATCATCAGCAGCGCCTCCTCTTCAGCATCCGTGAAGTCATTAGGGAACCAGGGCGAGCTGGACTCTTTGCGAATCACCCGAAGTACCCCAACCGTTCCCGCCACCGACGGAATCGGAACTCCGAGAAACGCCCGCATCTCATCCAGATCGCGCACCACAGCGCTCGTCTCGGCCACCATGCCCGTCTGACCATTGCCCAGCGCGTACTCTTTGCGCGCAGGCCGCACGCCCTTGCCACGGGTGGCGGCGAGAGTCAGGTGCTGGTGGGCCTGGTCTAAAAAATAGAGCGAGCACTCCTCGGCGCGGAGCACCTGACTGGTGATCTCCACGACGCGCTCTAGCATCGCCTCGGAGTCCGCCGTACCCGAGAGCTCTTTGCCGATCTGAACCAGCGCCGCCTCACGCTCTCTTAAATCATCCATCGAAAGCCGGAGCGCCGCCAAGTCTGCGAGCGTTTGGGCAAAGGCCTCCTGCTCTTCCGTGAAGGCATCCACCCGGTCGGACTCCAAGTTCAGCACGCCTCGGACACGCTCATCGCGCTCTAGGGAGATGGGCACGGCCAAAACCGAGCGAATTCCGGGGAAGAAAGAGACATAGCCAGGAACATCGGCAGGGGCATCGGCGACCCGTACGGGAGCGCCTGTGCGGGCCACTAGCGACGTGATCGTGCTGGTGCGGTCTTTCTCTGAGAGACGGTTTTGCCGCGCTTCATCGGTCCAGCCCGCCCCCGAGGTCGCCAGTAGAACCAGCCCGCCCGCCTCTGCCTCCGCAAGTGCGACAAAGGCACGTGTGGCTCCCGTTGCCTTGGCAGCCTCTAAGACGTAGTGCTCCAAAAGCTCGTGCGCTGTCCAGTTTGCCACGGCGGCATGAGAAAGCTGTGTGACATGTCGCAAAGAGAGAGGCATCGCGGCGTCAGTATACCCTGCAAACTAAACATCCTCATGCTACAATGACTACTCGGTTGCTTCGGGATAGTGAAGCACTCCATGATGGGACGTTAATTTGCAAGGTTCGGCGAGAGAGGCAGCGTTTGCTCGGTTGCGGGCGTTCGCAGATAAGCTGGTAGGGAGGGACGAAGTACTAGGGGCATTGGTGCGTGCCACCTGTGCCTCACGTCTGGTTACCTTGCATGGCGATGCTGGTGTGGGTAAGACCACTCTCGTCCGTGCCGCCGCACAGCGCCTCGCGGAGGCGGGAGCGTTCCCCGCGGGAGTCTTCTGGGTGAGCCTACGCGGAGTCACCCGTGCCCGCGCTGTGCAAGAGGTCCTCGCCCAGCATGTTCCGACGGGCAGTGAGAGTGCTCTTTTTATCCTAGATGGCCTGGAAACCTCGCTTGCCCCTGGCCTCCTAGAGCGCTTCCCCTCACTCCATCTCTTGGTGACCGCACGCACCGCCCTGGGCCTGCCGCAAGAACACACCCTAGAGCTCCCTCCCCTCTCTTTTAGCGATGCTCGTCGGCTTCTCGTCGGCTGGACACGCACGGAGCTCGACCCCGATGAGAGCGCCTCGCTGGCCCGCCTGCTGGACGGCAATCCACAGACCGTCCGACTCACGGCAGCGCTTCTGGAAACCGAGCCCCTCTCTGCGCTTCGTGTCCGCTTGGAGACACAGCTCACCGCTCTTACACTGCACGGGGGAGGCACCACCCCGCTGATCCTCACCCGCGATCTCCTTCTCGACCGCCTGCCTGAGGGAGTGGGGCGCTTACTAGGCGTGCTCTCGCTCTTTGCCACGGGCGCACAAGCAGAAGACCTTGAAGTAAGCTGGGGCAAGGGCTGGCAGCGCTCAATGGACGTCCTCCTGCGCTCCGGCCTCGCCACCGAAGAGGAAGACCGCTACCAGGTGGCCGTAGACCTCCCTCAGCCACCACAAGCCGCACTGGGGCCCACGGGCGTTCTCTTGGCTCTTGCTCTCAGTCATCTGCGCAACCACCAAACCGATCCCGCCTTTGATCTCGCCGAACGAGGGCTTTCCGTCGCCCGCACCGCGCAGAACCGCGAGGGGTTTGCCTGCGCCTTACTTGTCCTCGGGCGCATCACGCTTGTCGAAGACCCCGCACGGGCCGCACTTTTGTTGGAAGAGGCCGCGACCCACTTTGGTAACCTCAACGACTCCCAGAACCAGGGCACCGCGCGCCACTGGCAAGGAGCTGCTTTCAGCCATATAGATGAACCCGAAGCCGCTCTTGGGGCCCTCTACGAAGCGCAGAAAACCTGTCGTGTCTCTGCTCTTGCGGGGCTTTTCGAGGAGATTCAGACCAAGCTCACCGGCCACGGCGGCGGCTCGCTCCTAGCCGCCCTGGAGCTCGATGCTGCTGGGGTACGCGAGCATGGCTTACTCGCCGCCCGCCTCAAGCTCGGCCTTCCTGCGAAGTAGCTAGCCAATCCGCTGTAAGAACCAGAAGGCCCCGAGCAGGATCACGGTGACACAGCCCGCCGGGCTTGGCGAGAAGCGTGTCCACCCCAACGGCCACAATCGAGAGCGCGATTAGCGGCTCGACAGTGCTCGGGGCTGCGTCGTGTCGCTGCCAGCCGATCTGCGATCCGCATGCGCGTATTTATCTAAGAACCTGTGTAAAAACCTCTATTTTTCGGGCGTCGGCTCCCATTTCACATGACCATCGGCATAGACCACAGCGCGACCTCCGGGGCTCGGAATGTAGCCCATCGCTGTCTCAGCGGGCTTCTCTACCTTGCTCAGCTCCAGCGGGCCTTTGTAGGTGTAGACAAAGTCCGCAATCACGTCGTTGCTTTTGATGTAGGGATAGATCACCTCTTTGACATTGCTTGGATCGTGCGGGAAGTTCTCGTCGTAGTCCTGGGCGTACATCATCAGCCCTAGCCCTGTCTGCTTGGCATTGCTGATGGCCAGCTCGCGCATCATCTTCTCAAAGGCAACTCGATCCAACGACGCAATCGGAGCCGCGTAGAGCGCGTCGTCGTGGGTATAGAGCACGGCGGAGAGATCACGGAGGAGCTGGACACTTTGCGAGTCCGCTTCGGCTGCGACCAGAGCGCGGGTAAACTTCTTCTCGGGACCAAGCTCGCTTGCCTCTAGCCAGAGTGCGTTGGTATCAGCGCTACGTCCTGCCAGCCCAGTCACGCGGGCGGCATCGCTGCGCAACGTGAGAGCAAGTTTTGGTGCTGATTCTTCCACATTAGCAATCATCTCTTTTTCTTTTGGGGCTTCGGTTAATGGAATGATTGTGCCTGAAGAAAGCTCAAGTGTTGACCACTTTTCCTGACGCACAAAGCGTTCTGCGACTTTTTCAAAGTTAGTCGCACGTAGAAACAGACGTTTCTTATCCAGGGAGACCCCTGAAACTCTAATCGATGCACTTGAAACTATTTTGGCAAGCGGGGTAAAAGTTCCATCGGGCTTCAAAACACAGTAGACGCGTGACTGAGAAACCTCATCTGGCCCCCATATTACTAAGAAGCCGGAGATCCCTTTTACTTCTCGGACAGAGGCAAATAAAGAGGGTAGTCCACTCAACCAGCGAATTGTCCCACGATCAACATCGCAAATCCCTAGCTGAGACTTCATCTCAGGAACTCTCTCGGGAGCCAGAGGCTCCATTTTCATACTTATCTGAGCGACAAGTGCTCGCTTGGTGCCGGGGAACCAGGAAAGTGCCATCAAGCCCTGCCGGGTCTGGGTGGGTTCGTCTTGCACACGATGAAAGAGTTTGGTCGTGCGGCGAAGCGCGTCGTAGAGCCAGAGTTTTTCTTCGCCGAAAGGCTCTTTGATCTCATCGGTGGGTTCGGGATGCAGGGCTTGGGTGATGAGAACATAGCGACCATCTGGCGAAGGAACAACCTGTGTGACCTTACCCGTGAGAACAGGCTCGATCTTGCCGATGAGATAGGCATTGGTCTTGGTGATGACGATGCGCGGCGGACGCGAGCGGCCCTGGCGGCGGGCGAGGGTGGCGGTGGCTGTCAGCGCGACGGCCCCCAAACCGAGATAGCTAAGAAAGTGGTGGCGGTTCATATACGTGTACTGTAACGCAGTTTGGGGCTATTTGGTTACGGTTGCGCCGGTTGCGCTTTTTCAGGCACAATGGAGCCATGAATGCACTTCTCCTGCCCCTTCTCTTGCTCCCCACGCATCCAACGGCGGCGCAGACAGAGAAGCCGAATATCATCTACTTTTTGGTGGACGATCTAGGCTACGCAGACTGCGGCTTTAACGGCGGCAAGGACATTAAGACCCCAAACATAGACAAGCTCGCCAAAGAGGGCGCGATCTTGAAGTCGTTCTATGTCCAGCCGGTCTGCTCCCCGACGCGCGCGGCGCTTCTCACGGGGCGCTATGCCACGCATACCGGAGTCTACACCATTGTCCGGCCCAACGCGCCTTGGGGGCTGCCTCTTGCGGAGCGCTTGCTCCCACAGGCCCTGCACGAGGTCGGCTACACCACCGCGATCTGCGGAAAGTGGCACCTGGGCGACTACCAGCCCGGCTACACCCCGACGCAGCGTGGCTTTGATCACCAGTACGGCCATCTCTTTGGCGCGATTGACTACTTCACGCATCTTCGCGATGGCAAGCCCGACTGGTACCGCGACGATAAGCCGCTCAAAGAAGAGGGCTATTCTACGCACCTAGTCGCCAAAGAAGCCTGTCGCCTCATTCAAAACCAGGCGAGCAATACGCCACTCTTTCTCTACGTCCCCTTCAACGGGATTCACGCACCGCACCAGGTGCCCGAGAGCTATGAGAAACCCTACGCCAGCCTGCCCAAGCCACGCCGCACGGTTGCAGGAATGCTCGCCGCCGTGGACGAGGCCATTGGGCAGGTCGTAGCGGCGCTCGATGAAAAAGGGCTCCGCAAGAACACGCTGATCCTCTTCTCCAGCGACAACGGCGGGCCGGGGCCAGGTAGAGTGACCCTGAACACGCCACTCCGTGCGGGCAAGGGCACGATCTACGAGGGCGGTGTCCGCGCCGCCGCTTTCGCCACCTGGCCGGGCAGAATTCCCGCTGGGCAGACCCTACAAGAGCCGCTTCATGCCGTAGACTGGCTACCCACTCTCGTCAAGCTCACCGGGGCAACAGCTACCCAAAAGCTCCCCGTGGATGGCCTCGATATCTGGCCCGTGCTCACGAAGAAAGCACGCTCGCCCCACGATGCGATTCTGCTGGCGGGCACCAAACCCGGAACCGCCGCACTACGCATGGGCGACTGGAAGCTACTGGTCGGCGCATCGGAGGCAGACGCAGAAGAGGGCAGCGAAGACAAAAAGCCGACAGGCAAGCTGGAGCTCTACAACCTCGCCGACGATATCAGCGAGAAAAACAACGTCGCCGCGTCGCATCCCGAGAAAGTCAAGGAGCTACGCCTGCGCCTCGACGCCTTCCTCAAAGACGCCGTCCCGAGCGGGGCAAATCTCCCCCCCGCGCCGAGCATCAGCCCGCGCAGCGCCCTCTTTGACCAGAAAGACACCAACAAAGACGGCAAACTCAGTCTGGAAGAGTTTCTCAAAGGCCCCAGCAACCAGGCAAATCCCAAACAAGCCGAGGCACGCTTTAAAAACTTCGACACCAACAAAGACAGCTTTCTCAGCCGCGAGGAGTTTGTGAGTCAGGGCAGATCATGAAAATCTGGCGGGTGCCGCCAAAAGTGATGCGTGAGGGGAGCCTGCTTCTGGATCAGCAGTGCTGGTGCTGGGGGCAGGATATTCGCCATGAGAGTGGTAACTTGCTCCTAGAGCGCGGCTTTGTCCGT
>NZ_CBAYMC010000026.1:0-25826 GCF_964826245.1 Armatimonas sp.
AGCGCGATGCCGATGACTGTGTCTTGTTATCCTCAACAACTGGCTTTGGGACGATCCAGAAAGACAAAAGCATCGTGGGCAAGCCCTTGCGCCTAGTGGGGAAGACCTACGGCGAGGGAATTGGGACGCACGCCAACTCCGTGCTGATCTACGAAGTTCCTAAGGGCGCGACCCGCTTCCGTGCGCTGGTCGGGCCGGACCAAGGCGCAGTCGAGGAGGCTCCGAGCGAGGTCTCGGTGCGCTTTGCGGTTGTGGGAGCTTCACACGCCCTGATCGAGGCTCGCGCCGCACTCACCACCGCCGATGCCTTCACCCGCGCCCTCGGGCGGCCCAACCGCGAGCAGACCGTCACGCAGCGCCAGAGTGTCGCCACGACGCTTCAGGCACTGGAGCTCACCAACGGCCCACTCCTCTCTGCCCGCCTCAAAACCGGCGCGTCCACTTGGCTCCGCCACGCGGGCAATGGCGAGGATGTGCTCAATGGCCTCTACCAGACCGCCCTGAGCCGCCCGCCGACAGCCACGGAGCGGGCCACGATCCGTCAGGCGGTGGGCACCAAGCTCACCCCCGAGGCACTAGAAGATATTTTATGGGCGCTCCTGATGAGCCCCGAATTTCAGTTATATTGAGAAAAACCATGAACCGACGAGAGCTACTTTTATCCGCGCTGGCGGCGGGCTATGCCCGCCCGCTCTGGGCCGCGCAGCCCGCCCCGAAGGCGACGGCGGATGCGGTGATTGTCTTGTGGATGGGCGGCGGGATGGCCCACACGGAGACCTTCGACCCCAAGCGCTACACGCCTTACGAAACTGGGACGCCCTCAGAGAAGATCTTGTCTACGTTTCCGGCGATCCCGACCGTAGTAGATGGGCTTCAAATTTCGCAGGGGCTGGAGAAAGTCGCGCAGGTGATGGACCGGGCGACCCTGATCCGCACCTACCGGGCGGGCGATCTGGGAGCGATCCTGCACTCACGCCACCAGTACCACTGGCACACGGGCTACGCGCCGCCGCAGACAGTCGCGGCGCCGCACATTGGCTCAGTGATCGCGCGGACGCTTGGGCCGCTCAACGAGGCCGTCCCCGCGTTTATCAATATCGGGCAGCGCTTCGATGTGGGCGAGGGTGAGGAGCTCAAGGCATTTACGACGGCAGGCTTTCTGGGGAGTGAGTTTGGCCCCTTTAACTTGCCCTACCCAGACCAAGCCGTCGAGGCTGTGCGCCCGCCGGCGGGAATGACGCCCTCGCGCTTTGCCAGCCGCCAGGCGCTCTATAAAAAGCTCGCCCAGGAGTCGGTGGTCGGGAAGCTGGGCTCGGACTACCAGAAAGAGAGCCTGCTGCGCTCGCTGGACAACGCGCATCGTCTGCTGTCATCATCTGCGGCTGCCGCCTTCGACCTGACCAAAGAGCCCAAGGCCAGCTACGACATCTACAACACGGGGCGCTTTGGGCAGGGGTGTCTATTGGCGCGCCGCCTGCGCGAGGCGGGGGCGCGCTATATCGAGGTGACCACCGAGTATGTCCCGTTCTTTGGCTGGGACACGCACGACAACGGCCACACGCGCCTGACCGAGATGAAGCGCCAGATAGATGCCCCCATCGCCCAGCTTGTCAGAGACTTGGAAGAGCGCGGCCTACTCGACCGAACCCTGATCGTGCTGGCGTCGGAGTTCTCGCGCGACATGATGATGGAGGGCAAGCCCGATGCCCGTGTCCGCGACCAAGTGACGGTTCCGGATATCGTCAACGAGCCCAAGTTCTACGGCATGCACCGTCACTTCACCGATGCCGGCAGTGTCTTGATGTTTGGCGGTGGTGTGAAAAAAGGCTTTGTCTACGGCAAGACCGCCGACGAGCGCCCGTGCAAGACCATCGAGAACCCGGTGGTAATCGAGGACCTGCACGCGACGATCTACCACACGCTGGGAATCTCGCCCAAGCATGCCTACGAAGTGGAGAAGCGCCCGTTCTATGTCACCCGCGACGGCCTTGGCAAGCCGATTGGAGCACTTTTAGCAAAAGGGGCTTAGCTTAGCTCTCACTCGCCTATTGACTATTTATGTAGTCTATGATACGCTTTGACTAATCTTGTAGTCGAGGTGTGTAATGCGACGTATCTCTGGAGTTTTGGTGGGCCTTTCCTTGGTAGTGCCCTGTGTGGTTCAAGCGGCGGACTCGGTAGCGACGCGGGGGGCGGCGCTGGTGCTGAAGGTGGAGACATTCGAGACCGCGCGCCAGAAAGTCTTGGAGCTGACGCTGAGTAGTGGCGGCGAGGTGCGGCAGGCGCACTCTCAGGTGGCGGAGAAAGGGCGGCGGCATGGAACGGTGCAGCTCAGTGTCCCTGCCCAGAAGCTGGAGCCACTGCTCACCCAGCTCCGTGGCCTGGGGATTCCCTCGGGCGAGCGCACCACCACTCTGGAGCGCTGGTCAGAATCCGAGGAGCTGGCACGGCGGGCGGAGCGCTCAAAAGGGCACCAAGTGCGCCTGAACGGGTTGCTAGGCAGTGGACGGCGGCTACGCGGCAGCGATGTGCTCTATGTCGAGGAGCGCCTGGTACGTGCCGAAAACGATGAAGACATGCTGCGGCTCCAGCGCGAGAAGCTTCTGCGTGCCACAGCGCTGAGCAACGTGACCGTTGTTCTCTTCGAGCCGCCAGCGCTCCCAAAGGCAAACCTCACCCACCCGCGCCGCGACTTAGTTTTGTCCTGGATACCCACCGTGCTGACCTGGGCCTTCTGGCTCATTGTCGCGGGAGCTACCGGTTGGGTGGTGCGCTGGTGGCGGAGGCAGCAACGGGCTTGAGCAAGAAGCCACGCAGATCCTCGCCCACTTGCCCCTGCCCGACGATCTCGCCGCGCTGGTTGATGCCACGCGCAATCCGCAGCGACGGATCGAGTGGGAGGCGTTTCCCTTCTGGACTCCAGAGCGCAGCGTGCCCCTCGGCCTGTCCCACAATCGTCCCATCATCGGCGATGGACAGGGCGAGGGCATCGGTGCCAGGCAGAGCACGCATCCCGGTTTTTTCGCTCCAGACAAAGGCGACACGCTCGCCGGTTGCTGTCTCGCTCATCCCCACAACCTGCCCCGCACGATTAATCGCGGTCGCCTTACTGTGCCGACCTCCCAGCGTGCCCAGATCGCGGAGCTGCGTGCCGTCGTAGAGGAACGCGTGGGTCTCGGTGGGGCTCAGATCGGCCTTGCCCACCACCCAGCCTTGGGAATTCACGGCGGCGGCTTGGCTAGACGGCCCGCCCAGCGCTCCCAGCTCACGCACCTGTCCGCCCTCCCAGACCACCGCACGCGTCCCCACGCCGTTTCGCGAGCGAGCGCTCCCGATAATCAGCCCCGAGTCTGTCATGCCCACCGCGACGGTCTCCGGAAAGCCCGGAAGCCCCGGCAAGCTCTGCCGCGCCGCGCCCCGAAGCCACTGCGCCTGCCGTCCGCCGGGCTTTAGGCGGGAAAGCAACACTCCACCTGTCTCGCTTGCGGCAAAGGCAATGCTGCGCCCCTCCGAGAGCACTTGGGGCGTGCCGTCAGTCCAGAGTGTCGCCCGGCCCAGACCATCACGCCCGTTTGCCGCGCCCACCACCTGCCCCGAGTCCGTGATCGCGAAGGCATCGCTGTAGAGTCCGCCCAGTGTGGGCAGATCAAGGCGCTGGTAGGAAATCGGAAGTAAGGATGCTTTCTTAGTTACAGGCGCTCGCTCGGCCAGCCGCCAGCCGGGGAGCAGCAGCGCTCCAGGCAAGAGCAGCGGCCAGATCGCCACACGTTTTTGCGGCACGACCAGTGTCTTTAAGCGACTCTGGAGCTGCGAGTAGACCGGCGAGGCCATCGCCAGTGTCCCCGGCGAAGAGCGTGTGAGCTTCAGCAAGAGCGCCCCGTACTCCCGCGCCGTCGCCCCCGTGGTCTGCCGCGCCAGCGCATCGCACGCCTCTTCCCGCGCCGTCGCCAGCATCCGCTCGGCTAGATAAACCGTCGGTAAGAACCAAAACACCACCCGCGCCGCCAGCGGCACCAGCGCCAGCCACGGGTCGCGGCGCGTCAGATGCGCCTGCTCATGCGCCAGTGCCAGCCGCTTCTCAGAGTCGCTGAGGCCCGTGGGAAGCACGATCACGGGACGAAACAGCCCCAACACCAGCGGCCCCATGCCCGGAACTTCCCACACATCAGATTGTGAACGATAGGTTCGCAGAACCGCGCAAATCCGAGCCGGGCCGTTCACGGCCCGGACAAAAGTAAAAAGCGCCCCGATGAGCCAAAAAAACTGAAAAAACGAGATCAAAAGCTTCCTGCCAGTGGGCTTTTTTTCTCGCTCATGCGTCAAAATCTTTGTCCCAGTGTCCCTCGGCGATTTTTCGAGGTTCCTGAGCGCTGGGAAAGAGGTCTTTTGCTTTGATGCGCTGGTCTGGGGCGATATTTCGAGGGCAATTTCTGTTGAAGGGAGGGTGTTTTGCTTTGGCGCAGGCAGCAGGGCCAGTGTCAGAGCCGGGATCAGCCCCAAGAGTAGCTTGGCCGGAACCGCCCACCAGAGCCAAAAGCGCACCGCGGCGGGAATCTTGGGAAAGCAGCGGCAAACGAGCGCGACGGCGAGCGCGAGCCCGGTTCCCCAGAGCGAGGCACTTAGAAGCCGCTCCCCCTCCATACGCTACTCCAGAGTCTCCAGGAGCGCCTTTAGCTTCGCCCGCTCCTCCACCGTCAGGCTCGCGCCGCCCTCCGCCAGATACGACACAAACGGCGAGACCGAGCCGCCCAGTGTGCGCTCGACAAAGCTCTGCACCAGCCCGCTCAGCAGCTCGGCTTTGGGGAGCACAGGCAGATAGGCCCAGTTCCCATCGCTGGTTTTCTCGCGGCTCAGGTGGCCTTTCTCCCGCAGGCGCTCCAGCATCGTCAGCACTGTCGTACGGGCAAGGCCACGCGGCTCGCCCCAAGACGCCACCGCCTCACGCACCGTCAGCGCCGCCTCCTGCTCCGCCACAAAGCGCAATAGCTCCGTCTCTTGCTCACCTAAAGTCGCCGTCCCCGGTCGTCGTCCCATAAAGGCTAGATCTCCAGCTCGATGATCGTGACATCGTCGTTCTTGAGGGCTCCGCTGTCTCTTGTGCCTTTGAGCCAAGGGGCAAAGATAGTATCGCGGGGGAGAGTGTTCCAGGGCTTGCGCTTGCGCTCGAACTCTAAGAGAAACCACGCAGCGACGGCATCGGACATGGCGAAGAGGCGCACGGGCGCGGCGGGGAGCCGGGCGCTAAATCGGACGATCTCCGGGCGGTCTTTCAGGGCCGTGGGATCGGTTGCCACTAAGCCAGGATGCGAGTTGAACTGCTTGGACTTGGTGAGCGGAAAGGCGTAGTGGAGCGTGTCTTTGACGACGAGAAAAAGACAGACATCGCCGATAGCCCGTGCCGTGAGCTGGCGACTCTGGGGTTCCACTTCCAGCACCAGGAGCGATGCTTGCGAGCCCTGGGGAAGCTTCTCTTGTGCGTACCAGGAAGTCGCGCCGGTGCCCACACTGCTTTTCCAGCGTGCTCCCAGCTCGCTCACCTGTGTCCAGAATGCCTCATCGTCATCGGGGAAGGCCTGATCGCGGGCAAACTCTGCAACGAGAAGCTGTGCCCACTCGCGGGCATAGACCGCCGCCGAGGCGCCATCGGCCACAGCCAGCACCGGGCGCGTCTCCGAGAGTGCCCAAGCATCCTCGTACTGCTCGTCGGAGTTGCCGTCCTTGGGAGCCGTGAGCGCCCGAATCAGCTTCATGTAGCGCTCTCCTCGTCTTCGGGCTGAGTATTCATCACCGCACTCCTGACTTTCAGAACCAACAAAGTATCTTCCTGCCCATCCCCATCTTCATCCGCCAGCTCATACAAAATCTGCCATCCATTGCCAATACGGTAGCGGATCACATAGATTATGCGCTCTCCAAAATCAGACGACTCAGGAGCAATGTTGTACCATCCCGGCAAAGAAGAACGCAGCATTGCTTCGTCTTGGACAC
This sequence comes from Armatimonas sp., assembly GCF_964826245.1. Lineage (NCBI taxonomy): Bacteria > Bacillati > Armatimonadota > Armatimonadia > Armatimonadales > Armatimonadaceae > Armatimonas > Armatimonas sp. The sequence goes on from NZ_CBAYMC010000026.1 coordinate 5,989, forward strand.
TTTTTTGAAGTCCGGCTAACCATCGCTCGGCATACTCAAAGCTTACCTGTCTTTGCAAAAAAAGATACGTGTCTTCAATCTGTGCCTCTGCGATCTCACCGTACTCAATCGCCAGAGAAGAGCTCACGGTTTCTCCTGAGCGAGCTTAGCACGACGGATGCGGGCAAAAACCTCCGCTTCGGGGCTCTTTCTCCCCTGGTCACAAGCCTCCAGAGACTTCCGCAAGATCTCAATCTCCGCTTGCTTCTGGTCAGAAGACAGAGAGGCCCACCATGCCTGCTCCTCAGCTTGTGTTTTCTCGTGGCCCTCCAGAGAGTCTAAGGCGGTCGAAATGGCGGCAAGGGCGAACTGTTCGGCGTTCCCTCCTCGATGAATGACTCTCTCCAACCGATTTTGGAGACTCTCAGGAAGCTCAAGCGTAAGAGACATCGTTCAATACCTTTCCTCTCGTCTTCTAGCGCAGGTCCGCCGTTCGGGTGCCGATATCGAGGAACTGCACCAGGGAGCGCAGGTCGGCGTTGAAGGCGAAGCCGCGCGAGTTTTCGCTGGTGGCAAATCCTTCGCGCTTGGCCTCGTCACGGAGCTTGGGCGGGAGCACGCTGCTGATCTCAAAGAGCATCTGCGCGTACTCGTCGGGCAGGCCAATCTGTGAGTCCGGGAACTCCACGGGGCGCTTGGCGGCTCCGGAGATATGGATATTGAAAAAGAGCGCCTTGCCATCGTTGGTGCCGAGGTTTTTAAGCTTGTCCGCAGCCGGGCGCGGGCTACCATCGGTGGGCTCGCCATCGGAGATATTGATGATGCTGGGCGGATACGAGAGCGGGTAGAGCTCGGTCCAGGCTTTCACGATCTGGTTGGCCTCTTCCACAGCGGCGACCATCGGGGTATTGCCATTGGCCATGGGCTCGAACCAGACCGGGAAGCGCACCTGACGCTCGATCAGCCCGCCCGTGCCATCGTCTTCTTTGCGTGCCCGCGTCTCGACTCGCAGCGGGTTATCGGCGACTTCTGAGATCGGGACAAACTGTCGCCCGGCAAGCTGCGCTCCGAAGCCCGTTCGCACCGCGCCGCCGTAGCCAATCACCGCAATCTGGAAGTAGTCGCGGACGTCCTCGCCTTTGGCGCAGCGCAGCACCAGAGTCGCGATCAGGCGGTTGACAGCATCGGCCACCGCATCGCACTTGCGCTTACCTGAGTCCATCCCGTACGGATCGTCCATCGAGCCCGACTGATCAATAAGAAAGCAAAACGCCGTCGGCTTGGCCCGACTGATCTCAGCTGTATAAGGCATGCAAAAATTATACCTCACCTAAGGGGCTCGGTCGCCGCAAAATTCGGGTAGCCTGATGCCATGACCTTGCCCTGGAACTATCCCGAGTTTGCCCATGACTTAGGAGGAACGATTTTATTTGTCTACGGCGCTCTGATTGCCCAAGAGCCACTTCTCCATGAGCCGAAACCTCGCTGGAAAGAGACTTTTTTGTTCTGGGCACGGGCAGGAGCGGCAATCGTCCTCACGGCAGCTCTGGCGGAGCTAGGCAAGCGGGTACAAGTCTGGCCGGGCCACCCGACCTTTCCCAGCGGCCACATGGCCCAAGCCGCAGCGCTTTGTGTCAGCTTAGTTCGCCTACGAGGCAGGCGCTGGGCCTGGCTGGCCGTGCCACTGCTTCCTGCGATGGCCTGGGCACTCTGGGCCTCCCATGCCCACGACCTCCCCGAGATTTTGGGCGGCTTGGTTCTGGGCACATTCGTGGGATGGCTGACAGCACTTCGTTTTAGCAGGGAGACAGCAACGCCATCGCGAACCTAATCTCATGAAGTTTGACTACGACGTGATCGTGATTGGCTCCGGCGCGGGCGGCGGGGTGACAGCGGGCTTGCTTGCCGAAGCAGGACGGCGGGTGCTGCTCTTAGAGCGCGGCGGCGAGCCGAGCTTTGAGGAAGTGGGGCGGGATCATCTGCGAAACCAGCGGCTCTCACACTATGGCCACAACGCGGGGCCAGATAGCGATCATCCACGGGTCGCCAACACGCGCACGGTCGCGCCTTGGGACGGGGGCTACCATGCCAATGCGGCGACTGTCGGCGGCGGGACGCGGGTCTACGGGGCGCAGGCGTGGCGCTTTCATCCGCTAGATTTTAAGATGGCTTCTACTTACGGCGTCCCCGAAGGCTCGTCGCTGGCAGACTGGCCAATTGACTACCAAGAGCTCGCGCCGTTCTACGAGCAAGCGGAGCACGAGATCGGGGTGTGCGGAAGCTCTCAGGCAATGTTTCACTTGCCGGAGTACAAACACGACTACCCCATGCCCCCAATGGCGGTCACCAAGCAAGGCACGATGTACCGAAAAGGCGCGGAGGCGCTGGGCTGGCGGACGCTGCCCGTGCCGCTGGCGATCAACTCGACCGAGTATCTGGGGCGGCCTGCGTGCACCCGCTGTCAGCACTGCGTCGGGTTTGCCTGTCCCGTGGACGCGAAAAATGGCTCGCAGAACACGCTGATTGCGCGTGGAAAGCTCACGGGAAGGCTTTTCTTACATACCGGCGCGATGGCGGCCAAGATCGAGCACGATGGCAAGCGTGCCAGCGGCGTGACGTACTTTGTGGGCGACGAGGCCAAGACAGCAACGGCGGAACAAATCGTGGTCGCGGCGGGCGCCATTGAGTCGGCGCGGCTCTTACAGCTCTCAGGAATCGGCAACGATCAGGTCGGGCGGCACCTGCAAGGGCATGTCTATGTCGGGGCCACTGCGCTCTTCCCCGATGAGATCTGGGACGGCCTCGGGCCGGGCGTCACAACGGCCACGACGGAGTGGAGCCACGGCAACGAGGGGGTTATTGGCGGTGGGATGCTCGCCGATGAGTTTATCCTGCTGCCGATTATCGCCTGGAAGCGCTACCGTGCGCCGGGTGTGCCGACCTGGGGAAAAGAGGCGAAGGACTGGCTGCGCCAAAACTACCGCCATCTCTCGGATATCAAAGGCCCCGTGCAGGACACTCCCTCCCCCGATGCAAGAGTCACGCTCGACCCGGCGGTGAAAGACCGCTGGGGCCTGCCGGTCGCACGGCTTAGTGGAACCACGCACCCGGAGACGATCCGCACGGGGCAGTTTTTGCAGAAAAAAGCGGTCGAGTGGCTGCAAGCGTCGGGCGCGAAACAAATCTGGGGCGGCCCTCCGACCACTCCCTCTCTCTCTGGCGGCCAGCACCAGGCGGGCACCTGCCGCATGAGCGACGATCCCAGTGCGGGCGTCGTGGATCGCAACGGGCGCGTCCATGGCTTTGAGAATGTCTTTGTCAGCGATGGCAGCGTCCACGTCACCAATGGCGGCTTCAACCCCGTGCTCACCATCTTCGCCCTCGCGTTCCGGCTGGGAGCGCATCTGAGCCACCCCGGTTAGAGCGGGGTGGCTTGAGAGCGTCGCAGGCTCCGCTACAAAGGCCGCTTCGGGCCATTAATCTGAATATGGGCCGGGTACCCCCGGGGTGGCCCTTCGTAGCCGTAGGCTCTCCAGCACCGCCGTTCTGATCGGCGGTGCTCTAGGCGGTACACTCCTTACGTGAATACCCTCTTTCGGATTGCGTTTGGCGACTATGAGTTTGTTTTAGATCGCACCAACCTGACCTACTCGCTCACCGAGACCGTCACCAAGACCGTCTGGGCCACGGCGCTCTCGCTGGGCTGGATTGAGCTCAAAGACCGCGCAACGGGCGCAGTCACCCGAACGGATTTTGGTGAGTGCAAGCTCATCAGCATCGCCGAGAAGATGGGCGCGGCGGGCAAGCGCATCTTGCTGGGCCTCGATGCACCAGGCGGCGTCCCGATTGACATCTATCTCATCTGTGGCTCTAAAGACATCCAGCTCACAGTTGAGGCCAGCCGCGATAGTAAGACGCACCTACTGGAACGCGTGGGACTCCTGCCGGGGCTGGCGTCGGTTTGCACCGAGGGGGAGTATCTTTTTTGGCCAACGGGGGATGACCAGTGGCCGGAGCATCTTTTCTGGGAAGAGGCTGAGCCGTCCCATGAGATTGCTGGGAGTATCTGGTACACGCTTCGAATGCCCTTTCTCGGAGCCGTACGCCGGGAAAGTGCCTTGGCACTCCTCACGGACTCCGCCTACGCCACGGCACGAGTGAGCTATCCAAAGTCTGGGATGGCCTTTAACTGGGAGTACCAGCGCGACCCGGAGCGGCGACGGCTGGATATTCGAATCGTTGTCTTACCCAAGGGAGATGGGGTTGCCATCTGCAAAGCCTACCGGGATAAGCTGGTTGGGGAGCGTCATCACCGCACCCTACGGATGCGAATGCGGGAACGCCCCCAGCTAGAGTCACTCCTTGGAGCAGTCGCCATTAGTCCCATCACACCGATCCCGAAGCAAGAGATACCGGAGGGGACACTCCTCGCGCTACCTGCAAGGTGGCAGAGAGTACACGAGTTCCCAAAGCCGATCGTGATGCTTCCCCAGTGGCTTGGGCTCACCGCAGAACAAGAGGTAGAACTGATCCATGCCTGGCAGTCAGCGGGGTGGCGGATGTGGGGAACCGTTTCCATTGGTAGTGACGAACCCCTTTCATATACGCCCCACTATCAAGAACCTCGCGTCGCGGCCTGGCGCGAGGCGGGGATGGAGCTGGTCAGCGCAGCTAGCTACAATGGCCTCATGGGACACCCAGACGGCTCTTGGGAAGAGATGGAGCAGCGTCTGCGAGAAGTCAGAGAGCTACAAACGCAATTTTCCTTGATAACGGGGGGACTCAATGACTGGATGGCCACAACCACAGATTTCTGTTGGCAGTTTGACAGTTGTCTCTCCCATGCTGTGGTCTGGAGAGATGCCATCGTGACCTTTTCCTCGGTGGCCTATACGAGCCGTGCTGCCAATCCTTTTCTATTCCCCCGACAACTTCTCTTCCTCGATGCTCCTCTGATCACTTTGGGAACCGTTCTTGAGCCTATCGGTGAGGGGTTCCTTGCCGCTGCCCTCGCGATTCTCTGTCCACTGCACCAGCTTACCTTCGCGGCGTTTCTCAAGTCGCACCGTTTTCTGACACCGGATCGGCAGGTGCAAGAGACGCTCTACACCGACGGTACTCGTGTGGTCGCTAATTTCCGTGAGGACAACTACGAAACCGACGAGTTTCTGCTTCCTCCCGGCGGGTTCTACGTCCGCCACCCGCAGTTTGAAGCCCACGACGCGCTTCGGGTCGGAACAGTGGCGTTTTCCCAACGCGCCTGGCGAGTACGCCGCAGCCTCGACGGCAAGCCGCTGGAGCAGTCGGTACAAGTGGAAGAAAGAGAGTTTGAGGTGTAACGTGATCGCCCCGGTTGGAGCGGGGCGATCACCCGATATTGAAAAAGTGCCCCGAGGGATCGGTGCTCATGCGCCAGTGGTCGTGGGCGTGGGGGTTGGGGGCGATGGTCGGGAGCGAGAGCTCTAGCCACTGGGCCAGCGCAGCGAGATGCGGTTCGTAGAGGGCGCGGAGCTCGCGGAAGTGCGCATGGGCTTCGGGCGAGGTGTCCAGCGTCATTCCGGCGTCGGTGAGGAGCGTGAAGAGCGCTTCTTGCTCAGCTTCGGGGAGCCGATCCGGCGTGAGGGGCGTTCGATTCAATGCGAGGCGCAGGTCCACGGCGGCGTGGCGGGCCATCGCGAAGGTCAGGCGCGCCTGGTAGAGCAGGGCGCTTTTTTGCTGGGTGGCGATAATCAGGGCGCAGGTATCCAGGATCGTCGTGAGGGTTCCCAGCCAGCTCTGCCGGTCGTGCTGGGAGCGCCAGTACATGAGGGAGGGGTAGGAAAGATGGCTTTCGAGCAGCTCGGCGGACCAGCGCTCCCAGTTCTTGAGCGTGTCTTTGAGGTCGCCGAGGTCGGGGCAGCCGCCGATGCGCTTGAGAAGCTCTCCCGCACTCGGGGGCGTGGAGGCGCGGGCATCGAGCATCCCGATCTCGACTTCGCGCTTGGCGAAGGCTTGGTAGAGCACGGGCAGGTAGGCGATCACAATGGCGAGAAAACCAAAACCGAGCGCGGCCTCGCAGTCTGTGATGGCGCGGGCAAGGCTGGTGCGCGGGGCGACATCGCCAAAGCCAAGCGTGATGAAAGTCGTGGCCGAGAGGTAGAGGTAGGTCGCAAACGTGACGGTCGGCTCTGGGGCGCTGATGGGCAGGCGGAGCGACCAGCCGAGGCCTGCGAAGGCGAAGACCAAGAGCATTCCCCAGCCGATAAACAGCGCCAGCACCGAGAACGGGCCATAGACCGCAAACCAGTCGTCACGGATGCCGGGCCGCAAGCGCCGCCCGATACTGCGCCAGCTCTTCCAGAGGGCGACATAAAAGAGGCGAACCGCTCGGAGCGGGCGGCTGATGCGCCGGGGAAGCACGAGCCCCTCGAAGGCTTCGAGCAGGACACTTCCGATCACCAGGAGACAGAGCAGAGCCAGAGCGATGCGCATGCCCTTCAGGATACCCGACGGCAGCTCCGGTAGATCGTGTAGGCGGCCAAACCGAGCACGCTGGCTCCCGCAAGGGCCACGCCGCCGCGCTTTGCCAGGCGCGTTTCGAGCAGTGCGGGCTGGGTGGGCCAAGCACTGTCGGGGCGAGCAAGGATTCTCTGGATGGCAGGAAGATAGGTAGAGAGCCGTTGTGCGGCAATGACGGTGGGAAGCGGTCTGTTGTCTGCGAGTAGCTTGAGCGTTTCGGGTGTGCCCAGAAAGAGCCCACGACCGTCGTAGAGGGCGGCGCGGAAGAGCTCGTCTTTGCGCCCCGTGGTGCTGTAGAAGCGATCTATCCCATCGTCGCCGGGGTTGATGTCGTGGTTGAGGCCCGCCAGTCGCCACTTGCCCTCGCGGCTTTTGACAAAGACCCCACCGCCGCTGTCGCCATCCGAGAGCGTGGCTTCATCGGGGCCGGCATTTTTATCGAAAGTCGCAAAGAGCAGCTCACCGTAGGGCTTACTGGTAAAGACTCGCTCGATTTTGTTCGTGCCCCAGCTCTGCTTATGGTCGATCGGCCCCCAGCGCCAGCCCTTGCCCGGAAGCTCCAGGCCACGCGCTGTTCCCCGACCAAAGTACAGCGCCTCACGCCCCACTTCATCGCCTTCGCAGAGCGTCGCCCAGCGGGGAAAAGCCCTGTCCACGCGCCAGAGCGCGATATCGGTGCCAGGAATGGTTTGGCTCAAAATCGCCGTGTAGGGTTTATTGCCAATGCGAAATGTGTCGCCGGGCTGGCCGCCGACATGGGTCGCCGTGAGAAACCAGCGGGCCGCGACAGGCGTGCCGAGAAAGTTGCCCCACTCGCCCTGCAAGTCCCAGCAGGCGCGGCGGGGGGCATCGGGCGGCGGAGCGAGATTGCGCCCGTCGCCACCAAAGACGATCATTTCCGGGGGCCGAAGAGGACGTTCTCTAGCTCCTCATCGGCGGCGGCGTTGAGCTGCCCGGCGAGCCAGCGGCGGGCTTTTTCTAAGCACTCTTTCTTGTCATCGCCCTCGGTGAGCTCCAGCGCCACCGAGCCGCCCAGCCGCACGGACTGGAAGTCCCGCGAGCGGGTGACTTGATAATCTATGGTAAGTGTTGTGACCTTCATTTTCTTGCCTTTTCTTTCGGTTAAGAGACTCCCTAGGCTTAGGGCAGTGCGGAAAGAGGGTTTCAGGAGATTTTTCGCGAATGGTGGCTCTGGAGGAAGAGTTCAATGTTTCGACAGGAAAAGCCCGCGGCGGCTCCTAAGCCCACCAAGACTGTTATTAGCGATGCGACAAAGGCGGCCCGCAAGCAGAAGAAAAATGTCTTTATTCACTTTGGCGCGTCGTGGTGCGGCTGGTGCCGCCTGCTGGAGAAAGTGATCGCGCAGCCTGAGGTGAAGGCGCTTCTGGAAGAAAACTACGTCATGGTGGAGCTGGTAGCCCTGGAGAATGGCCCTAAAAAAGTGCTGGAGAATGCAGGAAGCAACGAGTTTATGACGGCGATGGGTGGGGCAAAGTCCGGCCTGCCTTTTCTCGTCTTTCTCGATGATAAAGGCAAGAAACTCGCCGACTCCAATGTCATGCCCAAGGATCAGAACATCGGCTGCCCGGCGGCTCCGGAGGAGATTGCCGCTTTTGGTGAGCTGCTCAAGAAGACTGCCCCACGCCTGAGTGATGCCAAGCGCCAGACCATTCTGGATGCCTTCACCAAGGCTGCTCCCAAGCGATGACCCCCGTTCTCTTTGACACCGATATTGGCAACGATATCGACGATGCCGTGGCGCTTGCTTATCTTCTCTGCCAGAAAGACTGCGAGCTGGTGGGCATCACCACGGCAACCGGCGATACAGCCAAGCGAGCCGCGCTCTGTGAGGTGATCTGCCGGGCGGCAGGACGCGAGGAGATTCCCATTCATGCAGGACTTGCGGGGCCACTGCTCCACGGCACCGCGCAGGGCGTGGCGCAGTACGCCGCCATCAAGAGCCTGCCCCATCGAAAAGACTACCCGACGGGCTTTGGGGCGCTGGAGTTTCTGCGCAATGCGATTCGCTCGCGGCCCGGCGAGATCACGCTCTTGGCCGTGGGGCCTCTGACCAATATCGGGACACTCTTTGCCGCCGATCCCGAGCTACCGGGGCTACTCAAGCGCATTGTTTTAATGTGCGGGCGCTTCACCGACGGCGGGCCGGGCGCGCGGGAGTGGAATGCGCTTCTCGACCCCATCGCTACAGCGCTGACCTACAAGCATGGCACGGGGAAGCTGCTCTCGGTGGGGCTGGATGTCACCCTGAAGTGCGTGCTACCCGCCGCGCCGGTTCGGGAGCGCTTCGCGGCTGCGGGGGGAGCACTAGCGGCAACTCTGGGAATGGCGGAGGTCTGGTTCAACCACGCCGACCACCTCACCTTCCACGATCCTCTCGCCGCCGCGCTGCTTTTTGCCCCCGAGCTGTGCACCTATCAGAGTGGTACGGTCACGCCTGTGATGGAGCCAGGGCCACTGGAGGGCCTGACACGCTGGCAAGCTGAGAAAAACGGGCCGCATGAGATCGCGATATCCGTCGATGTGGACGCATTTTTCGCCCACTACTTTCGCGTCACCCGCGACGAATCTGGGTAGACTATCTCTACAATGTTGATCATGCCGGAACTCGCTGTTGCGCTCCGCCGTGAGCTGGAGGAGGCTCTCCAATATCACGAGAGTGAGATCGTCCAGCTCTCCACGTGGGCAAAGACACGCAGCACACGCGCCGAAAGCTATGTGCGAGCGATGAAAGACACGCTCGTCCAGCCGCTTCCGATTCTCTTGTGGGAAAAGGGAATCTGGGCGGTAGCAACCGGGGCACGCGACGAGATCGGCGGGGAGCTGACCACACAGGCTGATATGGTCACGGAGGGCCAGCTCTGGCTCTTTGACACGGTGAGTATTCCGCCGATGGTTAAGAAACGCTTCGCGCTACCAGGCGACTCCCGCCCGGTGGCCCGCATTCTGCTGCCCATCACGGGCCCCTCAGACGGAGCCCAGGGGATGGCTATGGGCTATCTTTTCCAGACCGTCGGGCCAGATGGGCGCAGCGGCACACCGTTTCTGCGCCTCCTGCCCGACCTCTACCCCGGAGAGTTCATCGCCGAGCCGCACCTCAACTTCGTCGCTGCCCTGCGCTACGCCAACCAGCACAAAAAAGAGATCGTCGCCCCCGGCAAAGGCAAGGTCTTCACCGTCGGCGATTACTGATAAGCCTTGCGCCGCGTTGGTAGGTGAGATAGGCGTAGGCCCACTCTAACAAGACATTGAGGCGGTTGCGGTAGCCGACGAGCTTCAGGACATGAATAAAGAGCCAGACGCACCAGGCGGGGTAGCCTTTGAGCTTCAGACCTGGCAGGTTGGCGATGGCCGCGCCGCGCCCGAGAACCGCTAAGTCCCCGAGATTATGGTACTTAAAGGGCTCTGTAGGGTGATTATTGACACGGCGGATGATGTTGCGGGCCGCACACGCGCCGCCTTGCACTGCGCCTTGGGCCACGCCGGGGACGAGCTTCTCGGGGATAGGCTCGCCACTAGAGTCGCGGAGGGCGGCTTGGGCCATGTCGCCGATCACAAACACTTCCGGGTGGCCGGGGATGGAGAGATCGCGCTCGACAATCACGCGGCCTGCACGATCCGTCGGGACGCCCAGGCTCCCGCCAACCGGCGCGGCTTTGTTACCCGCTGCCCAGAACACCGTGCGGGCGTGGATCTCCTCACCCGATGAGAGTGTCACGCCATCCGGGCGGATATCCGTGACTTTGACGCCGTTGCGCACCTCCACCCCAAGGCGTGTAAGATCCTGCTGGGCCCGCTTGGCTAAATCTTCCGGGAAGGCGTTAAGGATGCAGGGGCTGTTCTCGATCAAAAGAATCCGCGTTTTATGGAGATCGACGCGCCGGAAGTCTGGGCTCAGGGCTCTCTTGGCGATCTCTGGCAGCACACCTGCGAGCTCACAGCCGGTCGGGCCGCCGCCGACAATCACAAACGTCAGCCAGGCTTGCTGGAGCACGGGGTCGTCGCACTTCTCGGCTTCCTCAAAGGCCATCAGAAAGCGCTGGCGCATCTCCAGCGCATCGCCCAGCGTCTTTAGGCCCGGCGCAAGTGGCTCCCAGTCATCGCGGCCAAAGTAGCTATGGCGCGCCCCGCAGGCCAGAATGAGATAGTCGTAGGAAATCGTCTTGCCCTCTGATGTCGAGAGGGTTTTCGCGTTGACATCCACGCCGGTCACCTCAGCCAGCCAGACCGTCGCGTTTTTCTGTTTTCTGAGAATGGTGCGGATCGGGTAGGTGATCTCGGTGGGGGCCAGCGCCGCCGTCGCCACTTGGTAGAGCAATGGCTGGAAGACATAGTGGTTTGTCTTATCGAGAACGAGAACGTCTACCGGCGCGGCGCGCAGGCCCTTGGCCGCCTCGCAACCCCCAAATCCGCCCCCGACAATAACCACTCTTGGCCTTTTCGTCACTTCGCTCATGGGTTTCAGTTTACCTCTGAACCAGGCCGAAGGTTGCATAAAAATCTTAAAGCGTCTCGTCTCGCTCCGCCGCAGAGTAGGCCATCACGGCCACCGCTGCGATGCATTTTTGGAGTGCCTTGAGGTCTATTTTGTCGAACGTATCGGCAGGGGTGTGATGGATATTCCAGTAGAGGCTCATGTCGTTGAGCAGCCCCATCGTCGGGCAGCCGGTTGCCGTGCCAATCGGGCCGATATCCGCACCACCGCCGCCCTCTTTCAGCTCCAGTTTGAGTTGCTCGGTGATCTCACGAGCACGCGCCATTCCACCGGGCGTTTTTGTACTCAACCCAAAGCCGATGGGAGTGTCCACGCCGCCATCGGTCTCGATGGCGAGGACGTGCTTCTCCGTTTTATGTGCCGCCGCGTAGGCTTCGCCGCCCCGGGAGCCATTCTCTTCGTTGGTGAACAAGCAGACCCGCACGGTGCGCCTTGGCCGAATATTGAGTGCTTTCAGGAGCCGCACCGCCTCCCAGCTTACGATGCAGCCACCGCCATCGTCATGGGCACCTTGGCCGACATCCCAGCTATCCAAGTGCCCGCCCACCAGGACGATCTCATCGGGCTTTTCGCGACCGCGCCACTCCCCGATCACATTGGCCGAGCGGGCGTCTTTCTCGAAGTGTGCCTGCATGGCGAGCTCTACCACGGGGCTCTCGCCGTGTGCCTGCATCCGCGCAAGCTGCGTGGCGTCCTCAATGGTGATAGCCGCCGCGGGGATCTTCTTGACACCGTCGGTGTAGCGTAGCGCTCCCGTGTGCGGCGTCCGCAGGCTGGTCGGCCCCACGGAGCGCACCAAGACGCCTACCGCCCCAAGCTTCGCCGCCTCGCTCGCGCCCGTTGCCCGGTAGCGCACGGTCGCGCCGTAGTTCGTAAACGCCGCATTGAAGCAGACAATTTTCCCGCGCACCTCGCCTGACCGCGCCGCCAGCTCATCGAAGCTCTCCACCACCAAGACCGGAGCTGTCACGCGCCCCCCGACACTGCCGCCCAGGCCCAGCATCACCAGCGGGCGCTTCTCGGGCGCGAGCAGCATCGCCGACTCTTTCCCGCGCACCCACTTAGGCACCAGCACCGGCTCCGCACGGACATTCTCCAGCCCATCGCGCCGCAGCTCACTCTCCGCCCAGCTCACCGCCTTCTCCAGCCCTTTGGAGCCCGACAAGCGATTTCCGATCCGGTCACAGAGATAGCCCAGGCGCTGGTAGCCAAAGTCCGAGGCAAGCGCGGCAGAGAGCAGCCGCTGCGTGTTGTCTTGAAGCATGTTCATGTCCCACAAGTACGGCATCTCCTTAGGCTATTCCTGCGGGTTAAACACTCGCAATTTCCCTTCGGGATACCGTCCACGCCACCCACAAGGCCATACACCCGATTTGTACCAATGAAAGAGCTGCTCGAAAAAAGCGTTTTCGCGTCCCACGAGCGCACGGGTTTCGATCAGAAGCTCCATATCTGAGGCTACCTCCTCAACAGCGTCCGAGAAGAGTTCCGCGAGCCTTTCTGAAACAAGTTTAGCAGCTTCGCTCTGTGATGCTTGAGTTCGTGATTTTATGTCATCTAAGTCCTCGCGCTCATAAGAAGCCTCGTAGACATTACCAATCTCAGTCTCACGCACATCTGCCCACGGGTGGTGATCGTCTCTCACATTACCTTCAGCGTCCCAGAGATATTGGATGTGAGCATGATCCGATGCTGCCTCAAAATTTGTCTCTACAGCAACTTCCTCAAAAATCCCTGAAGTGTTTCCTGCCAAAAGTGAACCGGTTCGCGCAAATTCTAATACTTCCTCGACAAGACTCCAATCCGTCATTAATCTCTATCCTCTGTATTCGTTTAGGGTAAGCGTCAGGCGCAGGGCGGTGTCTACGGCAGTCTGTTCCTCGGGGGTGATCTGGCCGATTTTTTCGCCCAGCCGCTCCTTGCTGATTGTCATGAGCTGCTCGCACTTGGCGTAGGAGAGCTCACTGAGACCGCTTTGGGCCGTGGGTTCCAGCGCAATGTGAAAAGGAACAGGACGGCCCTTGGTGCTCACCGCAACCACAATCGTGTTAGGGTAACGAGGATTGGTGTTGGCACTATCGGTCTGGACAATCAGGGCAGGGCGACGGCCCTGCTGCTCCGAGCCGCGCCCCGGTGACCAGTCTATCCAGAAAAGCTCGCCGCGTTTTGGCTCACTCATCGCGACAGATTACCTCTGCCTGTGCCTCGTGCGCAAAAGCAACCGACGACTCTTCTTCGTCCTCACCTACTAAGCTGAAGGCATCGTAGAGGCTTTTCTGCGCTTCCTCACGCACTAGAAGCGAGAGGCGCTCCTGAATCAGTGCGTTCATGCTAACCTGGCGCTCCTGAGCCAGTGCGGTACTCGCCGCGTAGAGCTCCGCTGGCAGGCGCACGGTAAAAGATTGCGTTTCATTTTTTGATACCATTTTTGTCACCAATAGATGATACCATAAAATGCACCACTAATTTAGATAGGGTACTGAACTTCCAGCACGGGAGTTTCTGCATCGGGTGGGCTGTGGTAGAGCTCGCGGTAAGAGCCCACTGCTTCGTAGCCGTTGGCCTCCATCCACTGGAGCAGGGCCTTGTGCATCAGCGGCAGGTTGTCGTAGCCGCCTTGGTGCACCACGGCGGCCACTTGGAGCGCGGGTGCCTCGTAGACTTGGACGCTCTCTGCGGCGGGGAAAGCCCGGTCAATGGGGACAATCACCTCGGCGACCTCGTTTTCGAGAACCTCAGAGCCCTGGTGCCAGATCGCGCCGCACGGTCCGACCGGCTTTGCTCCGTGGGCATTAAGCTGGCAGAAGACGTCGCCAAAGGCGCGGTCTAGAAACGCAGACGCTTGGTCGTTGGTGGGAATGGTCACCGTGGACGCGGCCACCAGCATCGCTGGAACTGCCTTCACCGCCACATCAAACTCAGACATTCGATCCTCCTGTTCGATCTGTTGCAGCCGGGCTTCGATTCGGCACAGGCGTGCCTGCTCGGTGGCAACAAGCTGTTCGGTCTCGGCCTGTTTCAGGGAAAGCATCCCCCGGAGCGTGTCGAGATTTGGGTCTCTGTTGAGAACCTGCTCGATCTGCGGAAGAGTGAAGCCCAGGTCTTTGAGGGCCATGATGCGATTGAGGCGCGGGAGCTGGGAAAGAGCGTAGTAGCGATACCCCGAGGCGCTATCCACCGAGACAGGCTTCAGCAGCCCGACCTCCGCATAGAACCGGAGTGTCGGAACCGTCACCTGCCCCAGCCGCGCAAAGTCCCCAATCTTGATCATCGTCGTCGCCTCCTGTACCGAACAAAGCCAGCATACAGCCTCAAGTACAGGTGAGAGTCAAGGGAATTCAGAGACTATTTTGAACTTTTTTCTGACATCAGGTTTTGTTCGCAGAGGGCAAAGATATGGTCGAGGATTCCGAGGATTTCTTGCGGGTGTGCAACGGAGTAGGTTGAGGTTTCCCAGACGTCTCCGGTAACATCCAGGCGGTAGAACTGCCACGAGGAGCCATTGGTGACGATCCCAAAGACCGGAATCTCGCGCCCCGCTCTAGCATTGATCTCCCTGCAAGCCTGCATCTCCACAAGGCACTGCGCCAGCCCTTTGTCAAAGTCATCTTTCTTGGCTTCGGAAACGCAGAGAAACGGCATCACAGGAACCGTACCATCGGGCGCAACCAGATAGTCCACAAGACCGCCCGTATCGTTGCCTTGAATGGTGGTCTCTTTGAAGATGCGCAGCTTGGTGTAGGGCTGAATCGCCTCCTCGAAAAAGGCATCCGCGAGTAGCAGCTTGGCCCCTTCAGAGCGTGCTGTGTCGAAGCGGCGCAGGCGCTGCATATTTTCCTCAAAGTAGGCACTGAGCGGCAGTGGCGTGAAGCTTGGCTGCCACTCGGTGAGCCGAGTCAGCCCTACTTTCTGGAGTGCCTGCGGCAGATCGAACTTTGAGAAACGGATGCGTGACATGGCTTTTTTACCCGACGGCTTTTAGGCGACTTGGGTCTTTGAGGACTTTTGCGGCTACGACGCCTTCGACATCCGTGAGCCTATAGTCGCGGCCGGCGTAGCGGTAGGTGAGCTTGGTGTGGTCAATGCCCAGCAGATGGAGCATTGTGGCGTGCAGGTCGTGGATGTGGCACTTGTCACCCTCCGCGAACCAGCCGTAGTCGTCGGTGGAGCCGTAGACGGTACCAGGATTGACACCGCCGCCTGCCATCCACATCGTGAAGCCGTGCGGATTGTGGTCGCGCCCATCGCCACCTTGGGCAGTGGGCGTACGGCCAAACTCGCCGCCCCAGAGCACCAGCGTGTCTTCCAAGAGTCCGCGCTGCTTGAGGTCCTTGAGGAGCCCGGCGATTCCCTTGTCTACTTCAGCGGCGTTTTTCGTGTGACCGTTTTTCAGGTCGCCGTGCTGGTCCCACTTGTACGAGTGGGTCACTTGAACGAAGCGAACACCCGCCTCGCAGAAGCGCCGTGCGAGGAGGCACTGCCGCCCAAAGTTGTCGGTGGGCTCTTTATTGATGCCGTAGAGATCCAGCGTGGCCGGGGTCTCATTGGAGATGTCCATGAGCTTGGGCGCTTCCACTTGCATGCGAAACGCCAGCTCGAAGCTCTGGATGCGGCCCTCTAGTACCGGGTCCACACCCCAGTGAGAGAGCTGCTCGGAGTCTAAGTCATGAAGGTTATCCAGCTGGAGCCGCTGGAGCGCCGCCGATGCATCCGCGTTGCCTAAGTGTGCGAGCTTGGCCTCTTTAGCCTTGATAGCCGCGTTGCCAATGGGCGTGCCCTGTGTCCAGGCGGGAAGAAACGCCGAGCTCCAGTTCTGGACGCCGCCGTGGCCCAGGGTCGGGCAGATCGTGACGTAGCCAGGCAGGTTTTGGTTTTCGGTGCCGAGGCCATAGACTGCCCAGCTTCCCATCGAGGGCCGAATTCCTACATCGGTGCCAGTGTGGACTTTGAGCAGAGCGCCGCCATGGGCTGGGTTACTGCCGTGAAGTGAGCGGATCACGCACATCTCGTCCACGAACTTAGCGACCTCCGGGAAGAGATCACTGACCTCAGTGCCGCACTGGCCGTATTTTTTGAACTGCCACGGCGAGCCCAGTAAGTTCCCGGTCTGGGCAAAAACGACGCGGGGGCGCTGACCTCCGTAGGGTTTCCCACTATCGCGGGTGAGCAGGGGCTTTGGGTCGAACGTGTCTACTTGTGAGGGACCACCGTGCATAAATAAGAAAATCACGCGCTTGGCCTTGGGCGGAAAGTGTGGCTTCTTCGGGGCGAGTGGGTTCTCCACCGCCTTGGCTTCGTCGGCGAGGAGCCCAGCGAGGGCGAGCATCCCAAAGCCCGAGGCGCTGGTCTGGAGGAGCTCACGGCGCGAGAGGGCGCGCTGAAACTGGTGGCAAGCGTTGCTTTTCATAGAAGCATTTTACCGCAATTACTACGCCGATTTCTCTATTTTTCAATGCGCTCCCAGGTGCCGTCCCAGCCGCGTAGCTCGCAGGGGCGGAACTGGAGCTTGTAGCCCATCGTCGGGCTGTTTTCCACGTAGTAGCCTAAATACACCCACTTCTTACCCAGCTCGCGGGCGAGCAAAAACGTCTGGAGCATGGCAAAGAGCCCGATGGAGCGCTCACGCCAGTCCGGGTCGTAGTAGTGCGTCACACCCGCCACAGCATTGGGCTCGACATCGGTTAAAACAATCGCCTTGAGCCGATTCCCCTCCCACACGCTGATCTCCGTCATCTCGGTGGGGCCGACGAGAAACTCGCGCTGGTAGGAGACGGAGTCCATAAGAGTCGGAGTCCAGCCCTTCTCTTGTGTCTGGGCGATCCGGTAGCGGTTGTAGAGCAGCAGGCGTTCGGGGTCACAGATCGGGGGGGTGCTCACCTCAATCCGCAGCTCCGCATTCTTTGCCAGAGTGCGCCGCTGAATCCGATTGGGCTGCCATTCGTCCATTGGAACCCGCATGGAAAGGCACTCATTGCAGCCCTCACAGATAGGGCGCTGCAAGAACGCCCCAAACTTGAACCAGCCCAGCCGGAGCCGTCGCTCGTACTCGCCCGGCTCCATCTCGCCGATGTGCTGGTACTTCATGGTCCAGCTCTGATCGGCAAGATAGGGGCAGGGCTCAGGGCCGTTAACAATGGTCTGCAAGATTCGCACAGGGCACTTATTGTACCGCTAGAATCAGAGCCGGACGACCTCGCCGGTTGCTGCGGACTTCAGGGCGGCATCTATGACCTGCATCCCCGCCCGCGAGTCCGCGAGAGGCACGGCAATTGGCGCATTTCGGGCAAGGTTCTCCGCGACATTCTCGTAGAAGCTACGCCAGCGACCGGGCAGGGTGACAATGGGGCGCTCGATCTTGCCATCATGGAGGACGCCGTAGTGCTCTGGCGACTCCAGCGCGGTGTCAATCTCCCCGGCGATCATGGCTTTCTCTTGCGGATCAAGGCCGTACTTCACGAAAGTGGCGCGGCTCCCATGCACCCGAAAGCGTGGCTTGGAGATGGCGCTCATCCCTGAGAGATCCGCGATTCCCGTGGCCCGGTTGGCAAAGTTGATCACAATCAGCGCCTCCGAGTCAATATCGCTGTTGTCGTAGTCGCGGCGCAGGCGGCAGTAGACGCTCTCCGCCGGGGAGTCCTGAAGCGTGAGGAGCTGATCCACGAGGTGCGCCCCCAGATCAAAGAAGCGTCCACCACCCATTGCCGCCGCGCCGCGCCAGCCAGCCCACGCCCCAAAGCCCTGCCACGCCAGCTCCATCCAGCGCACCGTTCCCAGCTCGCCGCTCTGCATCAGATGCTTCACGGTGAGATAGTCACCGTCCCAGCGCCGGTTCTGAAAGACCGTGAGTAGCCTTTTGTTACGCTCTGCAGCGGCGATCATCTTGTCACACTCGGCGAGGTTGAGGCACATGATCTTATCGGTGACCACGTTCTTGCCCGCCTCTAGCGCTGCCACGGCCTGCTCGCAGTGCACCGCCGACGGTGACGCAAGCACCACGAGATCAATGGTGTCGTCTTTGAGGACATCGTCCAGCCCTGCATACGCCCGGCAGCCACGATCGCGCACGATCCGCTCTCGCGTCTGTGGATCACGTGAGGCGATCCCGTGGAGCTTTAGCCCCGGTGTTAGCCCTATTAAGTAGCTATGAAAACAGCGCCCCGCAAAGCCATATCCAATAATGGCAACATTGAATAGTCTCATAGACGCAACGTTCGCGAAGCATTTCGGAAAATCCTGCGTTTATCGCCCAATGGAATTAGGCGTCGGCAGTGGCGCAAGCGCCGCGAAGCCCGTTCCGGGCTGGGGAGGTGGAGTTAGTAGCCCGGAACGGGCTTTGCAGCTAGAGGCTACTTCAGACGCCGATTTCCATTGGGCGCTCACACGGCAAAAAAGTTGCCCCTTTTTATCAGATCCGAGTAAGTTCAACCGTTCTACAGACAGATGAAAACTACGGAACGATCACGACGCAACTTGATTGCACTGACGGTACACATTGTTTGGACAACCTGGAAGCGTCAGCCCTACTTGGTTGGCGAGCGAGAGCGGCGGGCGTATCGCTGTCTTTCTGCAGAGGCAGAAAAGCTACGAGTGCCTATTCTAGCACTTAATGGGATGCCCGATCATGTCCACCTCATTGTGATGCTCCCATCATCGGTTAGTCTGGCAAAGCTCATGCACCAGCTCAAAGGAACCAGCTCGCACCTTCTGAACGAAGAGTTTCCACACGATGAGCACTTTCGCTGGGCCAATGGCTACGCAGCATTTTCCTTGAGCCATAGCCATCGCGAAAATGCGATTCTCTACGTCAAAAACCAAAAACAACACCATGCGGACGATCAACTTAGAGCTGCCTTGGAACGCACGCCCGAAGAGAGCGCCCAATGAAATTAGGCGTCTGCAGTGGCTTCGTTCCTCAGCCGCAAAGCCCGTGCCGGGCTACCAACTTCCCTAGCCCAGCACGGGCTTCGTGGCACTTGCGCAACTGCCGACGCTCAATTTCATTGGGCATCATCAGCGACCGCATCAGCAAGACGTGTGTGAAATGGTGCCAAAACAAAAGTCTCGAACCGTTGCGCAAAATCATCGAAGGCAGCCAAGAAAATCTCCGCCTCGTCGCCATCTTTGGTGTAAACCCACTCTTGATGTGCTGTCTTCCGGTTTAGGAGGCGCAGCTTCTCCGTGGAGAGAAGGTTCCACCAAAAGTCTCCTCTCACGTTCTCAAGATAGCTTCCCATGCGAGTTCTCCCAGGATGCCAAGCCGCTTGATAGGCTCCCTCTAGTTTTGTCCAGTCGGAACCAATGCCAATTTCAATCGTGTAATAGGCATGCAGTTCACCTCGGCAAACTCAGGATAGCGGCTCAGAAAACTCTTGCGGAAAAATAGGCGAAAACGACGATTCACTCCCATACCACAAAGACTACCCAATCCCCCACCAGCCCGGAACGGGCTTTGCGGCTGAGGAACGAAGCCACTGCAGACGCCGATTTCTAATCGGCGGCGAAAAACGCAGGAAAACCTCTTGTGGCTGTCGAAGCAACTGCCATGAACGAAAAGTTTACGGAAAACGATCTTCCTCTGGAGCAGCGTGGCCTCCTGACCCGCCGCAACCTTCTTCTGAAAGCCGGGGCGACGGCAGCCGCTGCGGTGATCACCGACTTGCTTGTCTCGGGCGATGCGGAGGCCGCGCAGAACGCGCCCAAGCTGATCTTAGGCGCGGGCTCCCTGCGCTACGAGTGCATCCACGACTGGCTTATCCCACCTGACACGCACAAGTGGGGCGATACGCAGGGCGTGGCGCAAGACGAAAAGGGCAATATCTATATCTCCCATACGGTGGGCGGCGATAGC